>NZ_JAYMYJ010000086.1:0-77586 GCF_035668035.1 Candidatus Thiothrix phosphatis
CACTGGTCAAGTGAGGATTGCGGGTGTTTGGTCTCAGGTTTTTAGAGGTTCCCTACACTGAAGCGGCAGGTTTGTGTGTATAATAATCATCTCGCGCAGCGTAACCACAACCCTATCCAACAGCAGCCAATGACGCCAAAAGAAAACTAAATTGTTTAAAAATAATCCGATGATCATTTAGCCCTTAACAGGTATTGAATCAACATTCAAGGCTTGAACATACTTTTACAACGATAGAATTTATTTTGCGGCTGTTCATTTATGAAGACCATAACCCCTCACCTGTCACATCCAAAATATAGGCCAGATATTGACGGCTTAAGGGCAATTGCGATTTTATCTGTCCTTACCTATCACGCATTTCCCCTTTGGCTTCCAGGTGGGTTTATTGGCGTTGATATATTTTTTGTTATCTCAGGCTTTCTCATCTCGACAATAATTTTTGAAAACCTGGAGCAGGGACGGTTCAACTTCAAGGAATTTTATTTCCGCCGAATCCGCCGCATCTTCCCTGCATTAATTTTAGTTTTATTCACAACTTACGCGATCGGTTGGTTTGCCCTGTTTGCCGATGAGTACAAACAACTGGGCAATCATATTGCGGCAGGCGCAGGCTTTATTTCTAATTTTATACTTTGGAATGAGGTTGGTTATTTTGACAATTCAGCCGAAACAAAACCATTGCTTCACTTATGGAGCTTAGGCATTGAAGAACAGTTTTACCTAATATGGCCATTATTGGCTTGGATAATCTGGAAAAGCAAGTTCAATCTCCTCCCCATCACCTTATTAATTTTCACAGGCTCACTCCTGCTCAATATCAACCTGACCACACAAGACCCGACCAGCGCCTTTTATCTTCCCCAATCACGTTTCTGGGAGTTATTGGGCGGAAGCTTACTGGCATGGATAACCATCCACAAAAACAGCATTTGTTCAGTTATAGAAATTAAAATAGATAAGCTGTTAGGCCTGGTCATTTATAAACAACCGTCAGCAGCGGATGGCAAGACATTGGCTGACATCCTTTCGTTTACGGGAATAGCCCTGCTTGCCTATGGATTTTATGAAATACATAAAGATCTCAATTTCCCTGGCAAATGGGCCATGATTCCAGTAATCGGCGCTGTTTTATTGATTTCCTCCGGAACGGATGCTTGGGTCAACCGTACACTGTTGTCCAACCGCATCCTGGTTTGGTTTGGCCTGATCAGTTTTCCATTATATTTATGGCATTGGCCGTTGCTTTCATTGGCGCGAATCATCGAAAGTGAAATCCCAAGCATAACAATTAGGTTATCCATTATTGCCATTTCAATAATATTGGCATGGCTCACCTATCAATGGGTGGAAAAGCCAATCCGCTTCGGAAAAAACCATAAATCAACCATAATTGCCCTTATACTTTCCATGACCATAATGGGATATATTGGCTACAACACTTATAGCAGAAATGGGTTAACGTTCAGGATGGCCGAGAAAATCAACCCCCTGAATAATTTCGCCTCATCATACAGAGAAAGCTGTGAACAATTCACCAAAATTCCTTTCGAAGATGATTGGTGCAACAAAGGGACCAGCCTTGAGCACACAATAAACACCGTTATGATTGGTGATTCTTTTGCTAATGCCTATACCCCAATGCTCACTGCTTATTCAAAGAACACTCATTATAAGCTATCATACATTCAATTTGCGAGAGGCCAATGTCCGGCCCTATTGGATTATGGGCCAGAATATTGCAGGGAAATGACAAACAAGGTATTTGAGTATATAAAAAGCTCCCCAAATATAAAAACAGTCATACTTGCCAACGCATGGCCTGACTACTATAACGGAAAAGTTGGGTTCCATTCCTTGGTAACGTATGAGGAGTCAGCCCAATCTTTCAAATCATCTTTTGAAAAAACATTGAATGCCTATAGAAGCATTGGAAAAAAGCTAGTGGTCATGCTGTCCCCTCCTTTAGGCTCAAATCCAAAGTCATGTATTACTCGAGAAATACAAATAAGCGACAAGAAAACTTGCAGCCTATCTACTGAGGCGGCGCGCAGCAATGATGGCAATTACAGGGACTATATGCTTCCTTTACTGAACTCACTCGCCATACAAGCATTTGACCCGTTTAAATATTTCTGCAACGACACTGAATGCAAAATAACTGACCATGAAAAAATATTCAGCATAGATGGGAAACATTTATCTGTGTTTGGCAGTGAATATTTAGAAAGCAAAGGAAAAAATGATCTGGACGCAATTTTTAAATGACCAAAAAATAAAATCATGCCAGATCACGGCAGGCCGCACACATTGTTGGCTGTAGGCTTTCCTGCCGAAAACCCAGCCTACAATATGGGCACAGCCAGATGCCTTATGGCAACAACTGGGTGTAGCACTCCACCGCAGTAAATTCCTGCGTGTCTTTCGGCGGCAGTTTGGAATCCGGTTGGCGGATCGCCAACAAATGCTTCACCCCCGCCGCCTGCGCCGCCCTCAACACATGCAGGTTGTCATCAATAAACAGCGAGTGCTCCGGCGAATAAGCCTCCACTTCACTCAGTTTGCGCCAAAAATCCGCGTGTTCTTTCGGCAGACCCAGCGAATGCGAGGTGATAATACGGTCGAAATAATGCTCCAGCGCCACATAGCCGAATTTCAGGCCGACGCTTTTCTGGTGCGCATTGGTCAACAGCACCACCCGCTTGCCACGTTCATGCAGGGATTCCAGAAAACGCCCCACATGCGCCCGGATCTGGATGCGGTCGGCGATTTCATGCTTTAGCGCCACCAGGTCGGTGCCCAGATGATCCTGCCAGTAATCAAGGCAATACCATTCCAGCGTGCCTTCCATTTCGGTGTAACGCTCGCGCAGGTAGGCACTGATGTCTTCTGGCTTGGCGTTGCGCTGTTTCGCCAACTGCACCGGCAGATGCTCCAGCCAGAAGTGGTTGTCGAAATGCAGATCCAGTAAGGTTCCATCCATGTCGAGAAAGACGGTTTGGATGTTATCCCAGTCGAGATTTATGGGAGACAAAACATTCACCTATTCATTACTTAACAAAACTTTTAGTCTATAATTTGTTGTTATAATTATCCCGATAGAATGCAACACTTATAACCCGGAGGATGCCATGAAAAATCCATTCCAGACAGGGGCCGTCCTGGTCGTCGCCTTGCTGCTCAACGCCTGCGGCGGTGGCGGCTCCACCACCAGCGTCAACAATAATAATGGCGGCAATAATGGCGGTGGTTCTGCGCCTGCCAGCAAGCCGGAACTCAAGCAGGCCAGCGCCAGCGAACTCGAAAGCCTGATCAGGCAACAAATGCTGGCGCTTTACGGAGCCGTCCGCCCGAAAATATACCCGGTCGCTTATGCCGATGGAACCGTGACGATGGTATCCGATGTGGCCGCTTCCAGCGCTGGCACCGCTGCCAGCAGTGTTTCCAGCACCAATGTGCAGGAAACCGGCGTCGACGAAGCCGACCGCATCAAGAGCGATGGCGGCTACCTTTACACCACCTCCATCACCACACCCGACCTGCGCATTTTCAAGGCGGATCAGGCCAGCGCCACATTGGTGAAGGATATGACGCTGGATTCAGCCAACGCCATATCCCTGAACGGCCTCTACCTGAACGGGCAAAAGCTCGCTGTCCTGGGTGAAGAGCAGCAACGCTTCGGCATATGGGACCAATGGTTCGCGCCCAGTTACTGGGTCAACCAGGAAAGCAGCCTTTACATGCTGAATGT
Organism: Candidatus Thiothrix phosphatis; assembly: GCF_035668035.1. Taxonomy (NCBI): domain Bacteria; kingdom Pseudomonadati; phylum Pseudomonadota; class Gammaproteobacteria; order Thiotrichales; family Thiotrichaceae; genus Thiothrix; species Candidatus Thiothrix phosphatis. The sequence continues at coordinate 3,752 of NZ_JAYMYJ010000086.1, forward strand.
CGCCAATCCGGCCAGCCCAACCCAGACCGCCAAACTGACGCTGGACGGGCAACTGATCAGCAGCCGCAAAATCGGCTCCAGCCTGTACCTCGCCACCCGCTACAGCCCGACGCTGCCGGGCTTGATCCAGTTCCCATCGACCGAAGCGGAGGCCACCGCCAACCGCAGCCTGATCAACAAAGCTTCCCTCAGCGATTTCCTGCCCAATTACAAACTGGACAGCGGCGTCAATGGCAAGCTGTTCCAGTCGGATGACTGCTTCCTGACCCAGTATTCCAGCAAGGACAACCAACAAGCCAGCATCATCAGCCTGCTGGTGGTGGATATGAACGCCCCGGCACCAATCCCACGCGGCAAATGTTTCGCGGGCGACACCGAAACCTTGTACGCTTCCCCGGAAGCCATCTATTTGGCCACCACCCAGTACAACTACGCCATTGCTGCCGGCGCCAGCGTTTCCAGCAATGGCTCCAGCAGCAGCATTGCGACGTATGACCCGGCCATCACCACCGACCTGCACAAGTTTTCACTGGCGAATGGCGGCATTGATTATCGCGGTTCCGGGCGCGTCAACGGCCACCTCGGCTGGCAACAGGATCTGAAACCGTTCCGCATGAGCGAATACAATGATGTGCTGCGGATTCTCACCTACACCGGCAGTTGGAGCGACCGTACCGCATCCCCCGCCAGCCTGTACACCTTGCAGGAAAACAGCGCCAACCAGTCGCTGGACATCCTCGCCAAACTGCCCAACAGCACGCATCCCGAACCGCTGGGCAAAGTCGGCGAGCAAATTTACGCGACCCGCTTCCTCGGCGACAAAGGCTATCTGGTGACCTTCCGCACCACTGACCCGCTGTACATCCTCGACCTGTCCAACCCGGCAGACCCATTCGTTGCCAGCGAACTCAAAATCGACGGCTATTCCGACTACCTGCATCCGGTTGGGGAAAACTATTTGCTTGGCATCGGCAAGGACGCCATTACCGACACCTCCAGCAGCACAGGCGATGAAGGCAGGGGAGCTTGGTACCAAGGCGTGAAACTGTCGCTGATCGACATCACCAACCCATCCAGCCCTTATGAAAAGCAGAAAATCACTATCGGCAAACGCGGCACGGAAACCGCCGTTTCCCAGACCCATCACGCACTGACCACCTTGCAGCAAGGCGACAACCTGCAAATGGCGTTGCCGATCAGCCTGCATGAAGGCTCCGCCAGTTACTCCTCCGGCCCCAGCACGTATTACAACTGGACCCAGGACGAATTGTTCCGGCTGAATATCGACACCCGCAACGGCGTCATACAGCCCCTAGCCCCGGTCGTCGCCGCAACCGGCTCCAGTTCGGACGGTTACGATTACCTGTGGCCGTATGACCGTTCGGTGATGATCGGCAATTACATCCACTACCTGCACGGCGACGAGGTGATAAGTCAGGCGTGGTGATGTTAGAATCGGGCGATGCACAAGCCGCCCAAAATACACGCCGTCAATCCCGTCACCAATAGCCGCCTGTTCCATGTGGAGGAAGTCCACCTGGAATTCAGCAACGGTGAACGCCGCATCTACGAGCGCCTTGCCAATCGCGGCAACGGCGCAGTGCTGGTCGCGCCGCTGCTGGAGGACGACACCCTGCTGCTGATCCGTGAGTACTCCGCTGGCACCGGGCGCTACGAGCTCGCCTTTCCCAAAGGCCATATTGAGCGCGGCGAAAGCCCGCTGGAAGCCGCCAACCGCGAAATCATGGAGGAAGTCGGCTATGGTGCCCGCGACCTGCGCCTGTTGCGCAGCATCAGCCTGTCACCCGGCTATATGCAGCACCACACCCACCTAGTATTGGCGCGCGACCTTTACCCCCAGCAAGTTGAAGGTGATGAACCGGAGCCACTGGAAGTCGTACCCTGGAAACTGGGCGATATGGAAGAGTTGCTGTTGCAGGATGACTTCACCGAAGGGCGTAGTCTGCTGGCGTTGTTCCTGGTGCGTGAATGGCTGCAACAACACCAATAAACAAGGAAACCCTGATGGATCTGAACCAACTCATGCCCGCCATTGTCACCATCGCCCACCAAGCTGGTGAGAAAATCATGGAGGTTTACACCTCCGCTGATTTTTCGGTGGAGCACAAAAACGACAATTCCCCGCTGACCGCCGCCGATATGGCCTCACACCACCATATCGTCGATGCGCTGGCCGCCTTGACACCACAATACCCCGTGCTGTCGGAAGAAAACGCCAGCGAACTGGCTTTCGGGGGACGTAGCCAATGGCAAACTTACTGGCTGGTGGATCCGTTGGATGGCACCCGTGAATTCATCAAGCGTAACAATGAGTTCAGCATCCTGATCGCCTTGGTGCATGAACATAAGCCGGTGTTGGGCGTCGTCCATGCCCCCGCGCTGAACCAAACTTGGTTCGCCAGCTTGGGCAACGGCGCTTATAAACAAACCAATGGCGAACCCTTCCCGATCAGCGCCCGCCACACCGCCAACCCATTGCAGGTGGTTGGCAGCAAGTCCCACCGTGACCCGGCTATGCCGCAGTTCCTGAAACAGGTCGGCGCATATGAATATTCGGTCATGGGCAGCATCCTCAAAGCCTGTATGGTGGCGGATGGTTCCGCTGACATCTATCCGCGCCTCGGCCCCACCTCCGAATGGGATACCGCCGCCGCGCAGATCATCGTGGAGGAAGCGGGTGGGCACTTTACCCGCAGCGACATGCAGCCGATGCGTTACAACACCAAGGAATCGCTGCTGAACCCGTATTTCTTCGTATTTGGCAAGGATTACCGCGATTGGTCGCAATATCTGCCATAAATCAGTGCAGGTCACCCATCCCCTGCAACATCCCCACTTCCAGATCAATCCCCAGCTCGTTGTCGGGATTGATCGAAATGCTGTAGCCCGTGCCGACCTTTTCGATGATCCACTTCAGTTCCGCCAGCAAACCGCCGCCATAACCGGGGAAATCCTTGACGAAATTTTTCGCCATTTCTGGGCTGGTGAACAAGATCAGCACCTTGTTGCCGACCTCATCATCCAACGTCAACGGCGTAGCTTTGTCTCCCATGGTCGGCTGCAAACCGCCAATCTGGTGCTTTTCGTAAATTGGCATAAACAATTGCGCCGCCATCAACTGCTGGATGAAGTCTTCACTGTCCAACTCACCCGCCTGCGCCTGCATCAATAACGCTTCCGTTTCATTCATTGCTTGCATCCCGCCCATCCTCATCATGTTTGACGCAGGTAAGGGTAATGAATCCCCATAACAGGCACAATGACCCGCATGCAGTATAGTGGAAAGGGCGGAAGGGGTATGAACATGATGGCCGACACCGCAATCATCCGGGATGAAAAATAACTGCCATCATTTTTTTGAGCTACAATACAGCTCTTTTTTTAGGGCTGATTGATCCATGTTCATGTCCCGCATATTTCGCCACAGCGTACTTGCCCTCCTGACCTGCGTTATGTTCCCGCCTTTGTTTCCCATGGCGATGGCGGAGCCACAGACAGAGGAATCACTGGAAAACTCCATCGTTAAAATCTACGTCACCAGCAAAACCTACGCCACTTTTTCACCCTGGAATTCGGATAGTGTCACGTCCAATGGCTCAGGCTTCATCATCGATGGCCACCGTATCCTCACCAATGCCCATGTGGTCGCCGACCAAGTATTCGTGGAAATCCAGCGTGATGGCAACCCAAAGCGTTATCAGGCGGAAGTGCAAACCGTCTCCCATGAGATGGACATCGCCATCCTGACCGTCAAAGACCCGCACTTTTTCGACAAAGGCCAACCGCTGCAACTGGGCGACCTGCCGGATATCCACCAGGAAATCACCGTCTACGGCTATCCCATTGGCGGTGACACCATCAGCACAACCCGCGGCATTGTTTCACGCATTGAATACCTGCCCTATTTTCATAGTGGCTTGTCCTTCGAAATGATCCAGATTGACGCCGCCGTCAACCCTGGCAATAGCGGCGGGCCTGCCTTGGTGGACAACCGGGTGGCAGGCATCGTGACGCAAAAATCGGAAAGCGATGGGGAAAACATCGGCTACATTATCCCTTCCACCATGGTGCGGCGCTTCCTCAAGGACATGGAGGACAACCGCTATGACGGTTTCCCGGATTTCCCCATTGAAGTGGAATTCCTGCTCAGTCCTGCCTTGAAAAAGAAATACCGCCTAGGCGAAGAACAAACTGGCGTCCTGATCAGCAAAGTGTGTGCCAACACCTCGGCAGAAAAAGTATTGCGGCGCGGCGACGTCATCACCCACATCGACGGCAAAAACATCGATGATGACGGTTCCTCGCCGTTGAATGCGCGTAAAAACATCTACTTCATCCACTACATCGACCTGCATCAGGTTGGCGAGGCTGTATCGCTCGACATTGTGCGCGATGGCAAACCGCTTAAGGTTGACCTTCCCCTCGACAAAGCCGACAAAACGACCTATCTGTTCGACCAAAAGCCGCGCTATTTCATCTATGGCGGTTTTGTGTTTGCCGCCGATGAGACCTACGATTCCTGCATGAGCCGTGAGGACTACGACGACGACAAAAACAAAGACAAGCAGGACAATGTGACGGTCACCCAAGTGCTGGCGGCTTCCAGCAACCTTGGCTTCCACGACCTCCCCACCACCGCGCTCAAGAAAATCAACGGCAAAACCTTCAATACCTTTGAAGCCTTTTACAAACAACTGAAAACCACGACTGAGCCTTTCATCATGCTGGAAGATTACTCCGGCTATGAGATCGCCATTGACCGGGAGCTGGCCGAACACGAACATCAGGAGATACTGGAGCAGTACGGCATCCACCGTGACCATTCGGCAGAAATAGACGCCTGGGATAAGGAACTGGCGCAATCCAAGTAAGGGCGTCGCCAGCAACGCCCTTACCGCCGGAACGTTTACAAGCCTGCGTTTAGCGCGTAGGCAAACGCCCGTTCCGCCTCCGCAAACATGTCGCGGCTGGCCTGGTTGACGGTCATGACCAGATAGGCGTCCTTGTCTGGTGCATACAGCATGATTGCCCCCCAGAACCCTGCGTGCCCCCACACTTCATGGCCATTGAAAACAGCATGTTGCAAACCAAGGCCATAATTGGGGCTAATGGCCGTCAACTGCCGCATTTCCGCCAGGGTCGCGCTGCTATGGAAGAGCTGCCCCTTCATCAATGCCCGCATGAACAGGGAAAGGTCTTCCACCGTTGACACAACCGCCCCGCTTGCCCAGGCCGCTGAAGTGTCCAAAGTGGTGGCGGTAACATCCAGGTTACGGTTGACGCCCTGGGGTATCAGGTTATAGAAATGGTGCGCGATCCGCCCACGCGCCGGTTCGAAACCTTCATGCCAGGTATTGACCATCCCCAGGCGGTTAAAAATCCTGCCCCTGTAATTGCTGGTCAGCGATTGCCCTGTCACCCGCTCAATCACCAACCCCAGCAGCAGGTAATGGGTGTCGCTGTAATCGAAGCGGCTGCCCGGCACGAACAGCGCGTTGCGCGCCAGACCGGATTCCAAGTAATAATCCAACAAGCCCGCGCCATCCCAGTGTTTGGCGGCAAGGCCTCGCCCGGCGTTATTCAGCACATCATTGATCATCTGCGCGAACAAGCCGTTGCTGTCCTGCACCGTTGGCGAATCGGCAATGTAGTCCCGCATCCCGGCTGTATGCTGGAGCAACTGGCGAATGGTCACACTGCCGCCAGTTTTGAAACCAGCCGTTATCTGCAAATCGTCCAGCGCATAACCGGCAGGCAGCCTGACGCCACCCAGCAGGCTGGACAGTGGCGTATCCAACGTGAAATAGCCTTCCTCCGCCAATTGCAGGATCACGGTGGCCGTAAACACCTTGGAAATGCTTGCCACCCTGAAGGGATACGTCGTGGTCATCAATTCGCCTGTTTGCGGATTGGCTTTGCCCGCCGCCCGCAGGTAACGGTAGTTCCTTTCCGGCGACTCAAACAGCAAGGCGGTATTGACAACATCCGGCTGACCCAGGGTATTGCTGACAAACCGATCCAGATTTTCATTTAGCCGGTTAGGCAATAGGGGGTCACCCACACGGCTTGTCACCGATGTCTGCGCCTGCCCACCCCCACATCCCGCCAGCAACAACAGCAAACCCCCAATCCAGACCAGTAAAACCGTGCGCCATGTGCGTGTAGCCATCCCATCCCATCCTGTAACCCGTTGCTAATGGCTGGGATATAGGTCAGCCCCATGCACCGTGCCGTCACGCCTTGCGGCCACGGATAGGAAAAACTGATAGACGGACATAATCCAAATAAAACCTGCACCTGCTTTTAGGCGTAAATATGGAGAAAATGTGAATTCCAACCTACCCTATAGGACGATAAGGATTTATTGGCAAAGGAGATCGCTAAATGTTGTGGTTATTGATTCTTGGAGTCTTGATGTGGAGCTTGGTGCACCTGTTCCCGTCCATCATGCCGGTGAAGCGCACCGAGTTGATCAGCCAGTACGGCAACCTGTATCAGGGAATATTTTCCCTGAAAATCCTCATTTCCCTGGTTCTGATCATCATCGGCTGGCGCAACACCATGCCAGAACCCATCTATGACCCACCCTCATTCGGCAGGCATGTCAATATGTTGCTGATGCTGTTCGCCATCATGCTGTTTGGCGCCTCCCACGCCAAAAGCTGGCTGCAACAAAATATCCGCCACCCTATGCTCAGTGGCGTGATTGTGTGGGGCATCGGGCACCTATTGGCGAATGGCGACACCCGCTCACTGGTGCTGTTTGGCGGCATGACGGTGTGGGCGGCGCTTTCCATCGTCTTCATCAACAAACGGGATGAATCATGGATGAAATCGCAAATGACGGTTACCCGCTTGGATGATTTGAAACTGCTGGCAATTAGCGTCGTGGTGTATTTGGTGCTGGTTTTCCTGCATCCATACTTTGCTGGCGTAGCCCTGATCCCACAGTAGGCAAGGCATGATAAACGACAATACTGCATGAAGTGGGGCGGCAGCGCCTCCATAAGCGATGGCTAAAGCTTGCTGTCCCCAGATCAACAAAGCCCGGAACCAGTGTCCTGGTTCCGGGCTTTCCAAACTGTTTATGGAAGCGTCTTGTCAACAAACGCCCATTGCAAACAAAACCCGCCTATTTCATCGTCACCAACTCTTCTGCACTGACCGGGTGAATGGCGATGGTGTCATCAAAGTCCTGCTTGGTCGCACCCATGCGGATGGCCACGGCGAAACCTTGCATCATTTCATCCACACCTAGGCCAATGGCATGGCAACCGACGATCTTTTCTTCTGGCCCAGTCACAACCAGTTTCATCGCGGTCTTGACCTTGTGTTTGGCGAATGAGTAATACATCGGCGTAAATTCAGTGGTGTACACCTTCACCGCATCGCCGTATTGTTCGCGGGCGGCTTCTTCCGACAAACCAATCGTGCCAATCGGTGGATGGGTGAACATCACGGTCGGAATCAGGCTGTAATCGACTTTACGGTCTTTCATGCCGCCAAACAGACGGTCACCCAAACGACGGCCAGCAGCAATCGCAACCGGGGTCAGTTGCACACCGCGCTTGTTGATGATGTCACCAATCGCGTACACGCCTGGAACACGGGTTTCCTGATAATCAGTCACATCGATGAAACCGCCTGGAGCCAGTTCCAGACCAATGTTTTCCAAGCCGATATTGTCAGTATTCGGCACACGGCCAATCGCCCACAGAACCTGGTCGAGATCCGTCAGGGTGCTGCCATCTGCATACTGGATGGTCAATTTGCCATCCGCCTGCTTTTCGACACTGGCGATCTTGTCGTTGTCATTGAACAGGATGCCATCGGCTTCCATTTGTGTACGCAGGGTTTTCTGCATCAGGCTGTCGAAACCGATCAGAACCGGGAAGCCCTGGTGCAGCATGTGGGTACGTGTTCCCAACGCATTCAGCACACCTGCCAATTCCAAAGCAATGTAACCACCACCGACGACAGCCACTTTCTGAGGCTGTTCTTCCAGCTCAAAAAAACCGTCGGAGGTGATGCCGTATTCCGCGCCCGGAATATTGGTCGGCATAACCGGGCGTCCGCCGGTAGAAATCACAATATGGTCAGCCGTGTATTTGGCGCCATCGACTTCCAGCGTTTTGGCATCCACAAAGCGCGCCGAACCTTCAATCAGGTCAACGCCCAGTTCAGCGAGGAAACTCTCCAGATACCAGTCGTTGATGCCTGCGATCATGTTTTCGCGCTTGGTCACCAGCTTGGCCCAATCCAGCTTGCCGGGAACCGTGGCAAAACCGTAGTCCTGTGCTTCATGCTGCGCATAAGCCAGATTGGCGGCGAACCACATGACTTTCTTCGGTACGCAGCCGCGATTGACACAAGTGCCGCCGAGATCTTCCTGCACTTCTATCACTGCGCATTTCGCGCCATGCTTCGCTGCCTTTTCCACCACCGACAAGCCGCCGCTGCCTGCGCCGATGGCGATTAAATCGTAATGTTGGCTCATGCTGCCCTCCATCTTGCTATTGTGTCCAGACTTGGGTAGGCAACGCACAAAACGTGCGTTGCCCCGACTGGAATCAACGTGCTTTCAGCCACGCTTCCAGTTTGTCTGACCCACCAATCAACTCACCGTTAACGAATACCTGTGGAACCATATCGACGCCAGCAACGGCGCGCAAGGTCTGGTTCTTGTAGTCACGGTTCAACACCAGTTCGTCGAAGTCGATGCCAGCATCATGCAGCATGCCTTTGGCGCGTGCGCAAAATGGGCAACCAGGACGGGTGAAGACGGTGACGTCCAGTGGGGCAGCCGCTTCCGGCGCAATGTAAGCCAGCATGGTGTCCGCATCGGAAACTTCAAACGGGTCGCCCGGCTTGTTTGGTTCGATGAACATTTTGTCGACCACACCATCTTTCACCAGCATGGAATAACGCCAAGAACGCTTGCCGAAACCAAGATCATTTTTGTCAACCAGCAAGCCCATACCGTCGGTAAAATCACCGTTGCCATCCGGGATGAAAGTGATCTTGTCGGCTTCCTGATCCACTTTCCACTCGTTCATGACGAAAGTGTCGTTGACAGACATGCAAATGATTTCATCAACGCCGTACTTTTTGAAAGTGTCCGCCAACTGGTTGTAGCGCGGCACATGGGTGGAAGAACAGGTCGGCGTGAAAGCACCGGGCAGGGAGAACACGATTACGGTTTTGCCTGCAAACAGGTCGTCACTTTTGACATCAACCCACTCATGGTTCTGACGGGTGCGGAAGGTGACACTTGGCACTTTCTGGCCTTCTTTGTTTGGAAACATCTTCAATCTCCTTGAATTGATTTATCTCAAATGATCTGTAAAAGTTATCGTATGTGGCGCAGTATAAGCAGACATCAATAGGATTCAAAGCAGAATGTTTCAAACGTTGCGTTCTATTTAATGGAATAGAAAGGCCAATGCCGCCAAATAAAAAGGCTCCCTGAAGGAGCCTTTTTATTTCGTCAGACTTGCAAAATCTTAATGATGACCGCGAGCCTTGCCGATACGGTGCAACATTTCCAATTGCGCCTTGGCAGCTTCCAGTTCGGCCTGGATGGTCTCGTAATCGAGATCTTCCGGGTCTTTGCCAGCCAGCGCATCCTGCGCCTGCTTCATGGCTTCCTGGGCAGCCTGTTCGTCGAGGTCTTCCGCACGCATACCGGTATCAGCCAATACCGTCACGATATGCGGCTGGACTTCCAGTACACCACCAGAGACAAACAATGAAGCAAAGTTGCCTTCTTCGGTCTTGTACTGAAGCTCACCAGCCCGCAAACGGGAAATCAGCTGGGAGTGACGCGGGAGGATACCCAAATCACCCAGCACACCCGGTGCGATGACTTCTTCAACCGTACCGGAGAACAACTTCTGTTCCGCCGTTACCACGTCCAGATGCATTGTCATAGCCATAGTGAGCCCTCCTGATTAGAGCTTGCCGGCTTTCTCGACAGCTTCTTCAATCGACCCAACCATGTAGAACGCACCTTCCGGCAGGTGATCGTACTCACCATTCAGGATAGCTTTAAAGCCCGCCAGCGTGTCTTTCAAGGTGACGTATTTGCCTGGCGCGCCAGTAAACACTTCCGCCACGAAGAACGGCTGGGACAGGAAACGCTGGATACGGCGGGCGCGGCCAACGACTTTCTTGTCATCTTCGGAAAGTTCATCCATACCGAGGATCGCGATGATGTCTTGCAGCTCCTTGTAGCGCTGCAATACACCCTGCACCGAACGGGCGGTGTCATAGTGATCCTTGCCCACAACCAGCGGGTCAAGCTGGCGGGATGTGGAATCCAGTGGGTCTACCGCAGGGTAGATACCGAGTTCCGCAACGTTACGGGACAGTACCAAGGTCGCATCCAAGTGGGCGAAGGTGGTTGCCGGGGACGGGTCAGTCAGGTCATCCGCAGGTACGTATACGGCCTGGAATGAAGTGATGGAGCCGGTCTTGGTGGAAGTGATACGCTCCTGCAGGGCACCCATCTCTTCCGCCAGTGTTGGCTGATAACCTACCGCAGATGGCATACGACCCAGCAGTGCGGACACTTCTGTACCCGCCAGAGTGTAACGGTAGATGTTGTCAACGAACATCAGTACGTCACGGCCTTCATCACGGAAGTATTCCGCCATGGTCAAGCCGGTCAATGCCACACGCAGACGGTTGCCTGGTGGTTCGTTCATCTGACCGTAAACCAGTGCCACCTTGTCGATAACGCCGCCTTCCGTCATTTCATGGTAGAAGTCGTTACCTTCACGGGTACGCTCACCAACACCTGCGAATACAGACAAACCACTGTGCTGCTTGGCGATGTTGTTGATCAGTTCCATCAGGGTAACGGTCTTACCTACACCCGCACCACCGAACAGACCGATTTTACCACCCTTGGCGATTGGCATGATCAGGTCGATAACCTTGATGCCCGTTTCCAGGATGTCGATGCTGGCTGCCTGCTCTTCATAGCTTGGTGGCGGACGATGGATAGGCATTTTGACTTCGCTCGCCACAGGGCCAGCGTTATCAACCGGGTTGCCCAGCACATCCATGATGCGGCCAAGCGTGCCCTGACCTACCGGCACAGAGATTGGTGCGCCAGTGTTGTCTACTTTCATCCCGCGTTTGAGGCCGTCAGACGTCCCCATCGCGATCGTGCGTACAATGCCATCGCCCAACTGCTGCTGGACTTCCAGGGTCAGGCCCTGGTCGGCTACTGTCAACGCATCGTACACAGCCGGAACGGCATTACGCGGAAACTCCACGTCGACGACCGCGCCGATGATTTCTATGATGTTTCCAGTACTCAATTGATAGTACCTCTTAAAAAATAATAAATCCGTAACAGCCGTTAGACCGCCGCTGCACCGCCGACGATTTCCGAGATTTCCTGCGTGATCGCTGCCTGACGAGCCTTGTTGTATACCAGCTTAAGCTCGTTGATGAGCTTACCTGCGTTGTCGGAAGCGCTTTTCATCGCAACCATACGTGCCGACATTTCGCAGGCGACGTTTTCAACAACACCCTGATACACCAGGGACTCAACATAGCGCTGCATCAAAGCGTCGATAACCTCTTTGGACTCCGGCTCGTAAATGTAGTCCCAATGGTGTTTGATTGAGTTCTCATCAGATGGCACAACCGGAATGAGCTGGCTCACCCGCGGTTTCTGCGTCATGCTGTTGACGAATTCATTTTCCACCAAGAACAAACGGTCAATACGGCCTTCGTCGTAGGCGTCGAGCATTACCTTGATCGTACCGATCATGTCCGCAACGCGTGGCTGGTCACCCATATGGGTCTTCTGGGCCACAATTCCGTAACGCTTGAACGCAGCAGCCGCTTTGTTGCCCAGCACGCAAATGTCGACTTCGACATTCTGTTCGCGCCATTGGGCAATATTTTGCAGCGCCGCTTTGAACAGGTTGACGTTAAGGCCGCCACACAAACCACGGTCTGTGGAAATGATGACATAGCCAACACGTTTGACTGTTTCACGCTCTTGCGTGTAAGGATGCTTGTATTCCAGATGGCCATGCGCCAAATGGCCTACCACTTGACGCATCTTGTCGGCATAGGGGCGGCTTGCATTCATCCGGTCTTGCGCACGGCGCATTTTGGAGGCTGCAACCATCTGCATCGCTTTGGTGATCTTACGAGTATTCTGGATACTCTTGATCTGCGCGCGTATTTCCTTACCACTTGCCATGGGATTTACCTCCCATTACCAGGTGTTGGTGGACTTGAAGGTATCAAGCGCTTTTTTCATAGCCGAGGCGATTTCGTCATTGTAATCACCTTTATCGTTGATCTTGTCCAGCAACTCTTTTTGGGAAGAGCGCAGGTAGCTCAACATGGCTGCCTCAAAATCCACAACCTTCTTCGCATCCACATCATCCAGATAGCCTTCATTGGCTGCGTACAGCGAGAATGCCATTTCAGCGACAGTCATGGGCGCAAACTGAGCCTGTTTCATCAGTTCAGTTACACGTTGGCCACGCGCCAACTGTTTACGGGTGCCTTCGTCGAGGTCGGAAGCAAACTGGGAGAACGCCGCCAACTCACGGTACTGAGCCAGAGCTAGACGAACACCACCACCCAACTTCTTGATGATCTTGGTCTGAGCAGAACCACCTACACGGGATACGGACAAACCAGCGTTGATCGCAGGACGGATACCCGCGTTGAACAGGTCAGTTTCCAGGAAAATCTGACCGTCGGTAATGGAGATTACGTTGGTCGGAACGAACGCGGAAACGTCACCCGCCTGGGTTTCAATGATAGGCAGAGCAGTCAGGGAACCGGTCTTGCCTTTCACTTCACCGTTGGTGAAAGCTTCAACATAGTCAGCGTTGACACGCGCTGCACGTTCCAACAGACGGGAGTGCAGGTAGAAAACGTCACCCGGATAAGCTTCACGGCCTGGTGGGCGGCGCAGCAACAGGGAAACCTGACGGTATGCCCAAGCTTGCTTAGTCAGGTCATCATAAATGATCAGCGCGTCTTCACCACGGTCACGGAAGTATTCACCCATGGTGCAGCCGGTGTACGGAGCCAGATACTGCATGGAAGCAGGATCAGCAGCCGCCGCAGCAACAACAGTGGTAAATTCCATCGCACCGTGCTCTTCCAACTTACGTACAACGTTAGCGATGGAAGAAGATTTCTGGCCTACCGCAACGTAAATACATTTTACGCCGGTGCCTTTCTGGTTGATGATGGTGTCAACGGCAACCGCAGTCTTACCAGTCTGACGGTCACCGATGATCAGTTCGCGCTGACCACGACCGATTGGCACCATGGCGTCCAACGCCTTGATACCGGTTTGCAATGGCTGGTCAACCGATTTACGCTCGATAACGCCTGGAGCGATACGTTCAACAGGAGCGAAGCCGTCATTATCAACCGGGCCTTTGCCATCGATTGGATTGCCCAGGGAATCGACAACGCGACCCAGCAGGCCACGACCGACCGGAACTTCCAGAATACGGCCTGTACATTTTACGGTGTCGCCTTCAGTGATTGACTTATAATCACCGAGAACGACCGCACCGACAGAATCACGCTCAAGGTTCAGAGCCAGCCCGTAAGAGCCGTTGGAGAACTCGATCATCTCACCGGACATGACGTCGCCCAGACCATGCAGGCGAACGATACCATCCGTTACGGAGACAACAGTACCCTCTGTGCGTGCTTCAGCGCCGGCTTCGAAGCTGCTGATGCGCTTCTTGATCAGATCACTGATTTCAGTTGGGTTAAGTTGCATGTGCTATTCCTCAATTATCGGGCTGGCTTAACGAGCCAACGCCGCCTTCATTTCTTTCAGCCTGCTCTGGATGGAACCATCAATCACCAAGTCACCCGCACGTATGATTGCGCCACCCATCAGGGCAGAATCAACACGGGTTGTTAGCTTGACTTCACGTCCCAAGCGTTTTTGGAGCGCCACAGCAAGGGTTTGCTGCTGGTCATCTGTCAGTTCCTGCGCGGAAACGACTTCCGCTTCCACTGCACCTTCTGCCTCCGCCTTCAACTGCTCAAAGATTGCGGACATTTCAGGCAACAGTGCGAAACGGTCATTCTCCGCCAATACCTTGAGCAGATTACGGCCACTATCGTCGATTGCATCACCTGCAATCTCGGCGAGAATGTCAGCTTTCTGTTCTTTGGTCATGCGGGGATGACTCAGCAAAGCAGATGAACCTTCTGCTGTGACGACCGCAGACATGGCCGCCAATTGAGCTGACCACTCGGACAGCTTGCCGACTTCCTGCGCCATCTCAAACACAGCTTTTGCGTAAGGACGAGCGGCGGTTGTCAATTCAGACATGGTTCATCCCTCAGATTTGCGCGGCCAGATCATCCAATGCTTTTGCGTGGGCAGCCGCATCGATTTCCTTGCCAAGAATTTTTTCAGCACCAGAAACAGCCAGTGACGCAACTTGCTTGCGCAAGGTTTCGCGGGCACGGGAGACTTCCTGCTCAATGTCTGCCTGAGCAGCCGCTTTGACACGGTTTTGCTCTTCAACAGCACTATTCTTGGCCTCATCGACAATTTCACCGGCACGCTTTTGAGCCTGCGCGATGATTTCAGCGGCGGCAGCCTTAGCCTTTTTCAGTTCATCCAATGCTTTCTGGCGAGCCAGCTCTTCTTCATGCTTGCCTTTTTCGGCAGCGGCCAGACCATCAGCGATACGCGCCTTGCGGTCTTCCAGCATTTTGAGCATCGGCTCCCACAGCACTCCCTTGACGAACCAGATCAGAACTGTAAAAACAAGCATCTGACCTATCAGGGTTGCAGTTACGTTCATGGGTTTAACCTCCGAATGTTAGTAACAACGTTTAACAATCGTGAGATTAACCAGCACCCATTGCAGATTTAGCAGCACCAATGAATGGGTTGGCGAAAATAAACCACATGGAAATACCCAAAACGATCATTGGGAACGCCTCCATCAGGCCGCCGGTAAACAGCATTTGACCAGTCAGCTGAGCACGCATTTCAGGCTGACGGGCAATGCCCTCGATAAACTTGGAACAGATCATACCCCAACCCAGCGCGGAACCCAGACCCGCAGCCGCCAGGATGATACCAACACCTACAGCAGTGTAGGAATAGATCATTGCAACAGTTTGTGCATCCATCATTAAGTCTCCAAACAAAAGTTAAAATCAAAAAAGCAGAAACAAAAACTCACTCTCTAGCTGTGAAAGCAGCTTAAACGACCGACTACATCACAAACTTAAAATCAGTGGTGCTCGTCGTGCTGGCTGGCCAATCCCAAATATACGATGGTCAATAGCATGAAGATAAACGCTTGCAACGGCACAACCAACATATGGAATACCGCCCACATGGAACCCAATATGACCTGTGCGGGCATTGCCCATACGGAAAACGCCAACAGCGCAATCAACAGGAATAGCAACTCCCCTGCAAACATGTTTCCGAAGAGACGAAGGCCAAGACTGACAGGTTTGGCGATCTCCTCAATGGCGGTCATGACAATATTCACCGGCATGAGGTACGGGCCAAAAGGATGGAACAAAAATTGCTTAATATAACCAACCAAACCTTTATGTTTGATGTTATAGAAAATAATCAATGCAAACACACTCAAAGACAAGCCAAAAGTTGTATCTAAGTTGGTGGTAGGAACCACTTTCAGATAAACATGATGAGGATCAGCCCCAAACAAAGCACCAATACCACCAGCCAATGATGGCAACAAATCAACAGGGAGGAAGTCCATGGCGTTCATCAATAGCACCCATACAAAGATGGTTAACGCCAGAGGGCCAATCAGGCTATCCGCATTAGGGAAAATATCCTTGACCTGCTGATTGACAAACTCAACGATTGTCTCAATGACATTCTGAAAGCCTGTAGGCTTGTCAGCATTCAAACTCTTGCCGACCTTCCAAGCAAAGAACGCTATCAAACCTGCGAGTAGCATACTGAACAAAAGAACATCAACGTGTAACACGCTAAAGTCAATAATCTTGACTTGCTCGCCGTGTTCAACGCCAACACTCCAGTTGGTCAAGTGGTGCTGGATGTACTCGACAGGACTTGAAATTGCTGGCGCATTAGACTCGCTCACAACTCACCCCGTACTACAAAGTTAAAAAATCCTTTGCTGGAATCACCCGACTTGGCGGGTTCCCATCAGCATATAAGCCAGTTGCGCGACCATAAAAGTACCCAGCAGGGGAACTGGAGCCAGTTTCAGATAGCCCAAGCCGAACCCTAACGCAACCAACACAAATACAAATCTTTGTACGACCCCGAAATAAAGAGCATTGACACTCTGCTGCGGACTCGCCTTTGCGATTTCCCCCGCCTGACCCACTCGCCGAGCAAGCAACATAGTATTTGCTAGCGCAACAGCTCCGCCATAAAACGCAGGCAGCAATGCTGAGTCACCCTGATACGACCACGACACTGCAACACCAGCCAATACCAGAATAAATTGAATAATAAGTATGCTTCGCATCCGTTCCTTATGAGGAAGGCCAAACCAAAACCTTCCCCCTCAAAATCCCGGAGGAGTATAAAGACATCCTAATATAGGGTCAACCTTCACAGAATGAGTCCTCTCTCCTGGAAATAGGGTCGCATTATATATCCCTTTTGATATATCCCGCCACAACAAAATGCGGTATGTTGCCTATAAAGGCAAAAATTGGAAGATTCTTTCCAGAGGAGAAGAAAGTGATGCCTGTGGTTCGAATATTCTCAAAGATCGTATTGTACTGGGGGATATGGATGGCAACCATCAGCCCTGCACTTCCAGCAGATACGACACTGAAAGAAGTTTCCGACTTTCAAGCATTGGGAGAGGCAATGCAGGCCAAGAAACTACCACTACTTCTGGCTTTCCGTGCCGACTATTGCGGATTCTGCAAACGGCTCGAGACAGAGTACCTTGAACCCATGGCCAAAAGCGGGGACTATGACTCGCGAATTCTGATCCGTACTTTCAACATGGGCGATAACCGCACTGTCACTGATTTCAACGGTGCCAAGATTGACGCGGAGAAGATGACCCACAGATATAAGGTGTCATTAACACCAACATTAATATTCCTGAATGCGGATGGAAAGGAAATCGCTGAACCACTGCTTGGTTATAATAGCCCAGACTTTTACGGCGCATATTTGGAAAATGCCATTGATACGGCACACAAAGCAATCAACGAGAAGGATAGATAAGGGAGGAAACCTCCCTTATCTTAGCTAAAAATAGACTAATCAGCGATTGCGGACAAACCGCCGAACCTCCGCCAAATGGCGTCGGCTGACCTCCAATTGATCCTTGACATTATCCAGCACAACTTGGGTACGGCCGATGGAAGATTTGGACAGGCCAGAAATGGCAGTCTTGGCCACCAACGCATTGCGATGAATGCGGATAAAACGATCTGCCAAATCGGTCTCTAGCGACTTCAGCGATTCCTCAATAATGACCTCGCCCTTCTTGTGGCGCACGGTCACATATTTCTGATCCGCCTGGAAATACACAACATCTTCAATCGGGATCAACTCAAGGTTACCCCGCATACGTGCACAGATGTGCTTGCGCGCCGCCAAATTACGGCCTTCGCGGTTCTCCAGCGCCTCCATACGTTGGGCGCGGTTCAGTGAGCGGGCTTGTTCCAGACTTTGTAATAATTGTTCTTGTCTTATCGGTTTCATAAGGTACCCTGTTGCTTTTGTTGAAAAGGCTTCTAAGGCATATTCACCATACGCTGTAGTGAATATGACGGCTGGGGGGCTATCCATGCCTGAAATGTGCCGGGCGGCTTCCAACCCGTCCATACCGGGCATTGAAATGTCCATCAGCACAATGTCCGGCTGATAACGCTCTGTCATCAGCACTGCATCCACCCCGTTTTCGGCTTCTGCACAAACTGCGTAGTCGACTTGAGTCGCCAATAACCCTTTGATCCGTGCACGGGCGTATTCTTCGTCGTCTACAACCAAAACTTTTAATGTCATAATTTTTCTACTCCTTGGGTATGGAAAACGAAACCCGGTATTGTTGGATATTTTTTTGGATTCTCAGGTTCGCCCGATCGCCATAGGCAAGCCGCAAGCGGTTCACCATGTTCTCCTGGGCTATATGATTTCCCTTGGTGTGGGTGCTCACACCAGTAGGAGGCAATGGATTTGTAACTGAAACGTCTAACGTCTTGCCTGCATCATAAAGGCTGATTGTCAGCAAACCACCATCCTGGCGAGGCTGAATGCCATGGTAGACCGCGTTTTCAACCAGCGGCTGCAACAAAAATGGCGGCATGTCCATATCCAGCGGCAGACTGTTTTGATCCATGTCCAATTTGATATGCAAGCGTTTTTCACCCAGACGCAAACCTTCCATGCGCAAGTAAGCCAAAGTCAGGTCCAGCTCCTCTTTTAGACTTATTCGCGACCGTTTATCGAGAGTAAGGCGCATGATATCCGCCAAATCCAGTAACGCTGCCTCAGCCTTGTTGGGATCGATATGCACAAGATGTGCAATGGTATTCAGGCTATTGAACAGAAAATGTGGGCGCATGCGCGCCTGCAAAGCATCATACTTAGCTGCCGAATCGGCCTCGACACTTTCCTCCCACTGGTTATGGATATAAAAATACCGCAGCAAAACCAGCACGATAACTAGCGCAATCACCAAGTTCTTAAAAATAAACAGGGCACTGGTCATTATGTTAGCTAGCTTATCGTTACCAAATGACGCCAGCATCCCCAATACAGAAGCAAGCAGAGTGAACCCCGCAACCGTCACCAGCACGATAGCAGACGCCTGAAAAACAGTCGGCCGCACGAAGAAACGCGCAACAAAACACAGGGTGAAGACAGAGGCCAATGCAACCCACTGTACAAACAGTGAATGCATCCCCAAATTGACGAAAAAATCACGTAAATCTGTCGCCACCGCCAACGCCAACACGACTGCCAACAACTCAGCACCCAACACAGCACGCAATAGTGCCTGCGGTACGCAGATATTTGGCAAATAGCTTAGTGTTTTTCCAATAGATGACGACATTATTTGCTCTCAATCAGGCTGCAACCGGGAACCCGCGTTAACACCCGACCCAGTTATCGTTTATATTTTTTATAATTACCGCGCCTGACGTAACAGGCGGAGCATCTGTTTATTGTATACTGCTCGCAATCTGCATTGCGACATTACGATATTGAATCATATTTTTTTATTGTTCCACACTGTGATAATGTCTGGCAACTTTTTTTAACAACTTGATGAAAATTCAACATTAACCCATGAGCGAACACCAACACGACACGGCCAGAGACAAACCCTGGGGCGGACGTTTCAGCGAATCCACTGACGCATTCGTCGAAGAATTCACCGCCTCCATTAACTTCGACAAGCGGCTCTACAGACACGACATCCGAGGATCCCGCGCCCATGCCCGCATGTTGGGGAAGGCAGGGATATTAAACACCAATGAAGTTGAACAAATCCTGAGTGGCTTGGATAAAATTGAACAAGCCATTGACAGCGGGGAGCTGGAATGGAAAGTCGCCCTGGAAGACGTGCATATGAACATAGAAGCGCGCCTGACTGACCACATCGGCATTGCTGGCAAAAAATTGCATACAGGCCGTTCCCGCAATGACCAAGTCGCCACTGATGTGCGCTTGTGGCTACGTGAACAGGTCGACGGCGTCAGCCATGAACTGCGCCGCCTGCAACGGGCGCTGGTGGATTTGGCGGAATGTGAAGCTGACACCATCCTGCCCGGATTCACCCATTTACAAGTTGCCCAGCCAATCACATTCGGCCACCACATGCTGGCATGGTTTGAAATGCTGCAACGCGATCACGAACGCCTGCAAGATTGCCGCAAACGCATCAACATCATGCCATTGGGAGCCGCCGCGCTGGCCGGGACCACCTACCCCATCGACCGGGAGCACACAGCGCAACTGCTGGGTTTTGAACGCCCGGCACGCAACTCGCTGGACGCAGTGAGCGACCGCGACTTCGCCATTGAATTCACATCTGCCGCTTCCCTGATCATGATGCACCTGTCACGCTTCGCGGAAGAACTAGTCCTGTGGACTTCGGCGCAGTTCGACTTCATCCGCCTGCCTGACCGCTTCTGCACCGGCTCATCCATCATGCCACAGAAAAAAAACCCGGATGTGCCGGAACTGGTGCGTGGCAAAAGCGGACGCGTATTCGGGCACCTGCTTGCCCTGCTGACATTGATGAAAGGCCAGCCGCTGGCCTACAACAAGGACAACCAGGAAGACAAGGAGCCACTGTTCGACACTGTCGATACGTTGCTGGGCAGCCTGCGCGCCTTTGCCGACATGATGCCCCACATCCAGCCAAAGGCGGAACGGATGCGGCAAGCCGCCATGCAGGGCTTCGCCACCGCCACCGACCTGGCTGATTACCTGGTGCGCAAAGGGATGCCGTTCCGTGACGCCCACGAAGTCGTAGGCAAGGCGGTGGCGCTTGGGGTAGAAACCGGACGCGACTTGAGCGAAATGCGCCTGGAGGAATTACAGGCATTTGCCGACATCATTCACGCTGACGTATTTGAAGTCTTAACATTGGAAGGGTCGGTGGCCGCCCGCAACCACTTAGGAGGCACGGCACCAGAACAAGTGAGAAAACAGGTGGAAGCTGCACGGAAACTGCTGGCCTGACAAAAAGGGGCGTATCCGCTACGCCCCTCCCTTTCATTCCATTTGTTCCGAGGCGAACAGGCTCAGAAACACCAGCAACACCGCCCCCACCGTAATCGCGATGTCAGCCACATTGAAAATGGCGAAATGCCCGCCATTCAAGATGAAGGGCACGTCAAAATTCACATAAAAATCGATAAAATCTATTACCCGCCCATACAACAGCCGGTCTATCAGATTGCCGATGGCCCCACCCAGCACCAGCGCCAAGCCAACAGCAGCCCATATCCGGTCTTTTTTCAGCCTACGTAGCCAATTGATGATGAACACGCTGACCACAATGGCCAGGATGGCGAAAAACCAACGCTGCCACCCGCCTTGATCTTTCAGAAAACTAAAAGCTGCCCCAGTGTTGTAGGTCAGCGTCATGTTCAAATGCGCCATAATCCCCACCGGCTGACCTGGCTCCAAATTGGCCTCAGCCATCCACTTGGTCAACTGGTCAACCGCAATGACCACAGCAGACAGCCACAGCCAGCCAATCATGCCGGTTTGTTCCGATAGGGAACGGAAACTACGCATACTCGCGCACCTCGCCTGCTCCATCAATGTTATCAATACAGCGCCCGCACAACTCCGGATGTTCAGCATGGCTGCCCACATCCTCGCGGTGGTGCCAACAACGGACACATTTCCCATGTTCTGATCGGGTTACGCGCACGAACACATGCTCCATGACTTCCACAGCATCCGGCGACAAGGCAGCCAGATCATGCAGACGCGCTGCGGAGGTAATCAACACAAAACGCAACTCATCCCCCAGCTTCACCAAAGGATCAAACCCCGGCTCATATGCACCCTGGCGATAATAAATGTCGACTTCAGCATCCAGCCCCGCACCAATCCTGCCTGCAACCCGCGCCTCCTCCAGTTGTTTGCTGACCAGCTCACGCAGGTTGAAAACGGAGTCCCACTCGCCTGCCGACAACTTGTCGGTTTCATCCAGCCGGAACAGGCCGTCATACCACATGGTGAACAGCACGGAATCCACCGCCTTTTCCCCTGGCATATGCCGCCAGATTTCTTCAGCAGTAAAACTCAGCACCGGATACAGCCAACGCACCATCGCCTGCAGAATATGCCACGCCGCCGTTTGGGCCGAGCGCCGCCCAAGACTGTTGGCCTGCATCGTATATTGGCGATCCTTGGTGATGTCGAGGAACAGGCTGCCCATCGCCACTGTACAGAAGTTCAGGACTTCCTGCGCAATCAGATGGAACTGGAAGCGGTCATAAGCCGCCAGCACCCGTGCTTGCGTTTGCGCCGCCTGATCCACTGCCCAACGATCCAACGCCAGCATGTCCGCCGCCGGAACTGCATCCTGCGCCGGATCAAAATCATTCAAATTGGCGAGCAGGAAACGCGCCGTATTGCGGATGCGGCGGTAGGCGTCCGCTGTCCGTTTCAGGATCTCATCGGAAACCGACATTTCACGGCTATAATCCGTCGCCGCCACCCATAGGCGCAGGATGTCCGCCCCCAGCTTGCCAATGACCTCCTGGGGCGCCACATTGTTGCCCTTGGATTTGGACATTTTCTCGCCCTTGGCGTCCACCGTGAAACCGTGGGTCAAGACAGTGCGGTACGGTGCCTCGCCACGCGTGCCGATGGCGGACAGCAATGAAGACTGGAACCAGCCGCGATGCTGGTCGGAGCCTTCCAGATAGACATCCGCCGGAAATTGCAGGCCTTCACGGCGTTCCAGCACCGCAGCGTGCGTCACGCCGGAATCAAACCAAACATCCAGCGTGTCGCCCACCTTATCGTAATTGGGGGCATCCGCGCCCAGCAGTTCCTCTGGCTGCAAACGGAACCAAGCATCAATGCCTTCACGCTCAATGCGTTGCGCCACCGCTTCAACCAAGGCATCGGTTTGCGGATGCAATTCGCCGGTTTCCTTATGCACAAACAGCGCAATCGGCACACCCCAGTTACGCTGACGGGAAATGCACCAATCTGGCCGGTTCTGCACCATACCCTCAATACGGGCCTTGCCCCAGTCAGGCACCCATTTCACCCCCTGGATAGCCTCCAACGCCTTGGTGCGCAAGCCATTCTGGTCGAGGCTGATGAACCATTGCGGCGTGGCGCGGAAAATCAGCGGGGTCTTGTGCCGCCAGCAATGCGGGTAACTGTGGCGCAGCTTGTCCGCCTTCAACAGCTTGCCATGTTCAGTCAGCACTTCCAGCACATGCGGCTTGGCTTTGTGCACGGATTCGCCCGCAAACAACTCCGTATTTGGCAGAAAACGGCCATCGCCGCCGACCGGGTTATCAACCGGCAAACCGTATTTCTGCCCCACCACAAAATCTTCCTGGCCATGGCCCGGTGCGGTATGGACGGCCCCTGTGCCCGCATCAGTGGTGACGTGATCACCCAGAATGACTGGCACTGTGCGGGCGTAAAACGGATGCTGCAACTGCAAGCCTTCCAGCACATCACCCATACAGCGGGCGATGACCTTGTAATCACTGATTTCAGCGCGCTGCATGACAGACCCGTACAAGGCCTCCGCCAGCACAAAGCGCTCGGTTGGCGTTTGCACGACGACATACTCCAGCTCAGGATTCAGCGCGACCGCCTGATTGGCTGGCAGCGTCCATGGCGTGGTCGTCCAGATGACTACGGACAGCTCACCGTTCCCGGCGGCGTCTGGCACCCGCTTGAGGAATTCAGCCTCATCCGCCACAGTAAAGCGCACATCAATGGAAAATGAGGTCTTGTCGGCGTACTCCACTTCCGCCTCCGCCAGCGCCGAACCGCAATCCGTGCACCAATGCACCGGCTTGGCCCCCTTGTGCAGATGCCCGTTGGCGGCGATACGGCCCAATGTGCGCACAATGTCAGCTTCGGTTTGGAAATCCATCGTCAGGTACGGCTTCTCCCAATCGCCCAACACCCCCAGGCGTTTAAAATCTTGACGTTGCAGCGCAATTTGCTCGTTGGCATATTCGCGGCAGGCAGCACGGAAAGCAAATGCATCCACCTTGTCGCCCGCCTTGCCCAACTTTTCCTCCACCTTGAGTTCGATCGGCAAGCCATGGCAATCCCACCCCGGCACATACGGCGCATCAAAACCTCCCAGGGTTTTGCTCTTGACGATAATATCCTTGAGAATTTTGTTGACAGCATGACCGATATGGATGGAACCGTTGGCATAAGGAGGGCCATCATGCAGGACAAATTTGGGACGCCCAGCAGCATATTGCCGCAATTGCTGGTAAAGTTGGCGCTTTTCCCACTCCGCCAGCATTTCTGGTTCACGCTTGGCCAAATCCCCCCGCATGGGGAATAACGTGTTGGGTAAATTGAGGGTGTGCTTGTAATCCGTCATGGTCAATCCTGTTTCTCTGTTGCAACCCGCAGGCCGCGCTTTGGTTGGCGAAGAATAGCAAGTTTTCCCCTAAAAACCGATAGATTACCGTCAGATTAAAGTGTTTTCACTCCACTGGCGGATACGTTATAGTCATCAAGTTATTTTGTTCCCTCATGTTCAAGGGCTGTGATTATTTTATCAATGGGACTCTATTCAAATGCGTAAAACAACCATTATTACCATCGCCGCGCTGTGTTTGGGTTTAGCCAGCGCGCCCACCGTGATGGCGGAAATCGGCATCGATTCACCCGTCACCATCATGCCTCAACCGGCCACGCCTGCTGACAAACCAGCCAGTGGTGAGCAAGCGCACAAACCAATAACCGGCCAACAACCTACAGACGAAGAATTGGAGCAATTGGAGTCGGAAACGCCCGCCAATGCCGTAGCGGACACCGCTGACAGCAATGACCCCCGCGAAAAGATCAAGGATGCCGTCGTCAAGGTTTATGTTGTCCAACACACTTACGAAACCCTTTCCCCATGGAATTCCGATTCCCAAAAAGGTTCCGGCTCTGGCCTGATCATTAATGGCAACCTGATCCTGACCAACGCCCATGTCGCCGCTGATGCCACCTTCCTGGAAGTGCAGCGGCATGGGGAAACCAAGCGCTATGAAGCGGAAGTTGTCTACATTTCCCATGAATCCGACTTGGCGCTATTGCGCACCAAGGATCCCAGCGCTTACAAGGACATCAAGCCACTGGAGCTGGGCGACCTGCCGAAAATGCAACAACAAGTGGAAGTTTACGGGTTTCCAATCGGCGGCAACACGTTAAGCGTCACCCGCGGCGTGGTTTCCCGCATTGAAAAACAGGATTACGTCCATACTGGAGAAAACCTGATCGCCGCGCAAGTTGACGCCGCCATCAACTTCGGCAACAGTGGGGGGCCTGTCATTTCTGATGGCAAAGTTGTCGGCGTCGCCATGCAATCCAGCTTCCTGACCGAAAATATCGGTTACATGATCCCGACCCCAATCATCCACCACTTCCTGGATGACATAAAAGACGGCAAGATTGACGGCTACGGCTTCCACGGCTTCATGACCCAATCCATGGAAAACCCGGCCATGCGCCACAAATACAACTTGCGGGAAGACCAGACCGGCATGCTGGTGCATAAGGTTTACAAACACTCGCCATCCGACGGCAAAATACAGGTTGGCGACATCGTGACCGCAATTGATGACCATAAAATCGAAAATAATGGCACCGTTGAGTTCCGCACGGGCGAATACATCGATTACACCCATTACATCGACATGCACCAAATCGGCGAAAACCTCAAAGTCAAAATCATCCGTGACGGCAAAGAGCAGGAAGTTGTCCTGAACCTGGAAAAACCCGGCAAGGAATACCTGCTGGTCAAGCCCAAGCAATATGACAAACAGCCAACCTACTTCATCTACGGTGGTTTTGTCTTCATGCCGTTGAATCAGGACGTCATCGACGCCATGGACAGCCTGCCTGCCCGTATCGGCTCCCTGACCTACGAATCACCAGATGAGAAACGCAGTGAAGCCGTCATCATGACCAAAGTGCTGCCCGCCGACATCAACAAGGACTATCATCATGACGATGACCTGTTGATCGAAAAAATCAACGGGGAAGGTTTTCATGACTTCAAGGAATTCTTCAATAAGATGATGGCCGCCACCAGCGATTTCATCACGCTGGAAACAGCGGATGACTACCAGATCGTCATCGACCGCAAGGAAGCATTGGCCAGCCAGCCTTCCATTCTGGCGCGCTATGGCATCACCAGCGACCGCTCCAAAGATCTACAGACCGCCCCAGCCAATGTCGCACAGGAAGCCAAACCGGCCATAGCACCAGCTGCGCCCGAAACACCACCTGCCATGACCCAGCAACAACCTGCTGCGCCAGCTGCACCTGAAACGCCTGCCGCAGTCCAGCAGCAACCTGCTGCGCCAGCTGCCCCCGAAACACCTGCCGTGACTCAACAGCAACAACCGGTTGCGCCAACTGCACCTGAAACGCCTGCCGTGACCCAACAACAGCCGGTTGCACCAGAAGCGCCCGCAGCTACCCAACAACTGCCTTCCGCAGAACCCAGCGGTGCAAACGGAGGCGCACATCCCTAATGCCGATCCGCCAGCTTCCTTCCCACCTGATCAACCAAATCGCCGCTGGCGAGGTGGTTGAACGCCCCGCATCGGTGGTCAAGGAACTGCTGGAAAACGCCCTCGATGCCGGGGCCACCCGCATCGAGGTTGACATTGAACAAGGCGGCGGCAAACGCATCCGCCTCCGTGACAATGGCGGCGGCATCCCCCGCGAGGAGCTGGCCTTGGCCCTCAGCCGCCATGCCACCAGCAAAATCGCCAGCCTCGACGATCTGGAGCAAGTGCGCACCTTGGGTTTCCGGGGTGAAGCCCTGCCCAGCATTGCGTCGGTTTCCCGCCTGCTGCTCAGTTCCCGCCACAGCGAAGCGGAGCAAGGCTGGCAACTGTATGGCGACGGGCAGGAAATATTCAACGAACCCGAGCCAGTCGCGCACGCTGTCGGAGCCACAATTGATGTCGCTGACCTGTTTTTCAACACACCGGCGCGGCGCAAATTCCTGAAAACGGAAAAAACCGAATTCGGCCACATCGAAGATGTAGTGCGCAGGATCGCCCTCAGCCGTTTCGACGTTGGCATTGAACTGAACCACAACCAGAAAAACACCCTACGCCTGCGCCCGGCGGATGACCGCAGCGGGGCGGAGCGGCGAATTGCAGAAATCTGCGGCAGCGCCTTTACCGAGCAGAGCCTGTACTTGGATTATGAGGCAGCCGGAATGCGTTTGTGGGGCTGGGTAGGGCTGCCGACATTTTCACGTTCCCAGCCTGATTTGCAGTATTTCTACGTCAATGGACGCAACGTTCGTGACAAACTGATCACACACGCTGTCAAGCAAGCTTATCAGGATGTCATGTATCACGGGCGGCACCCCGCCTTTGTCCTGTTCCTGGAGCTGAATCCGCAGTTGGTGGATGTGAATGCGCATCCGACCAAGCAGGAAGTCCGTTTCCGGGAAGGGCGGATGGCGCATGATTTCTTGTTCCGAACCCTGCACCAAGCCCTGGCGGACATCAGGCCGGGGGATGACAGCAGCGCGCCCACCGCCTTGCCGACCCAAGCCCAGGAAACGGCCACAGATGCCAGGCAGGAAGCAAACTTCCCGCCAGCCCCCGCCATCACCAGGACGCCCGAAGCACACCGCACAACCTACCAGCCACAGCATCAGCCGCGCCTGCCAATGCCGGTGCGTGAACAACTGGGCGTTTACCAACAGCTATACCAACCCGTTGAAATTACTCCGGCCTCACCTATCGAAACAATGGAGGATGCCAATGGGGAGGACTCTTCCGGACTGCCTCCTCTCGGCCACGCCATTGCGCAATTGCATGGCGTCTACATCCTTGCCCAGAATGCAGCCGGGCTGGTGGTGGTGGACATGCACGCCGCCCACGAACGCATAACTTACGAACACCTCAAGCACAGCATGTTGGAAGACGCCATCCGGTCACAGCCGTTGTTGGTGCCGATCGGCTTCAATGTCAGCCGGAAGGAGGCGGATTACGCCGAACAACATGTGGATGCTTTTCGCTCCTTAGGCTTCGACATCGGCCGTATGGGGATGGAAAAACTGGCGATCCGCGCTGTCCCCAGCTTGCTGAAAGATTCCAATACGGAAGCGCTGGTGCGCGATGTGCTGGCCGACCTCATTGCCCACGGCGACAGCCAACGCATCCAAGACGCCATGAACGAAATCCTCGCCACCATGGCCTGCCATGGGTCGGTGCGCGCCAACCGCAAACTTAGCATTCCGGAAATGAATGCACTGCTGCGTGACATGGAGCGCACCGAACGCAGCGGCCAATGCAATCATGGCCGCCCCACGTGGACGCAGATGTCTCTTGACCAGATTGACAAGCTGTTCCTGCGGGGTCGTTGATGGACAAAGCCATTTTCATCATGGGGCCGACAGGAACCGGCAAAACCGATCTTGCTGTTGAATTAAGCAAACGTTTCCCCATCGAAATTATCAGCGTCGACTCCGCCTTGGTTTACAAAGGCATGGACATTGGCAGCGCCAAACCGGATGCCGCCACCCTCGCACAAGCACCACACCGATTGATTGATTTCCTTGACCCCTCGCAGCCTTACTCGGCAGCGGATTTCCGCGAAGATGCCTTGCGTGAAATGGCCGACATCACCGCCCATGGACGCATCCCCCTATTGGTGGGCGGCACCATGCTGTATTTCCGCGCCCTTGAATACGGCCTCTCACAATTGCCGCCAGCAAACCCCGCCATCCGTATGCGCTTGGAAGCGGAAGCCACCGAACAAGGGTGGCAGGCATTGCACGACCGCTTGTCCCAGATTGACCCGGAAGCGGCGCAACGCATTCATCCCAACGACCCACAGCGCCTGCAACGCGCACTGGAAGTATACGAAATCACCGGCTCCACACTGACCAAACTGCAACAAGCTGCACGGCATGACAATTGCCCATATAAATTACTGAAGATTGCATTAATACCTGAAAATCGCGCTTGGTTACACTGTCGTCTCGCGCAACGTTTTGACCAAATGCTGGAGCAGGGAATTGTCGAAGAAGTGCGCAAACTCTTGGCCCGAGGCGATCTCAGCCCCCGCCTGCCCGCCATCCGAGCAGTCGGCTACCGGCAAATATGGGGCTATTTAATTAACGAAATGGACTACAATCAGATGCGCGATCGTGCTATTGTCGCAACACGGCAGCTTGCCAAGCGTCAAATGACGTGGTTACGTTCTGAAAAGGACATTGTCGCTTACGACCCTCAGGAACCTAGCCTTTCATCGGTCATCAACAACGTTTCAACGTTTATTGGCGGATGAGCGGATACGTCCGACAAACTGGCATTCATGCAGAATGATGGAACTGATAAGCTTTTAGACGTCGAAGGATAAAAGCGACTGGCTCACCAACAACCCCTAGTGCTTTAAGACGTGGTGAGACCATAACAATCACAAACCCGAGAATATTTTTTAGGAGAAGCTCATGTCGAAAGGGCACACTTTACAAGAACCCTTCCTTAATGCTCTGAGAAAGGAACGGATTCCTGTCTCTATTTATCTGGTCAACGGCATCAAATTGCAGGGTCACGTTGAATCATTTGATCAGTTTGTAGTCCTCCTGGGGAATACCGTCAGCCAACTGGTATATAAGCACGCCATTTCCACGATTGTGCCAGCCCGTCCGATCAAATTGGCGTTAGCCCCTGAATAACAACTTGAGTTTGCAAACATCAGGAAGGTTGCCGATTGGAACTGTTTGAACGTCCAGGCGGTGGAGAATGCGCCATCCTTGTTCAAATCAGTTTCAATACGGCAAAGTCCACCAAAGATGAAAAGGAGTTTATTGAACTTGTTCATTCGGCAGGTGCCCAGGTTGCCGGATTAGTCACCGGCTCACGGCAAAGCCCCGACTCCCGCTATTTCATTGGCGAAGGCAAAGCAGAAGAAATACGCCTTCTACTCACAGCGCAAGATGCTGATTTGGTTATTTTCGACCACTCCCTTTCACCTGCACAGGAACGCAATCTGGAAAAGCGGCTACAATGCCGCGTCCTGGATCGCACTGGCCTGATCCTGGATATTTTTGCCCAACGCGCCCGCAGCCATGAGGGCAAGCTTCAGGTTGAACTTGCCCAACTGAAACATCTGACAACGCGCTTGGTGCGCGGATGGACTCACCTCGAACGCCAGAAAGGCGGCATTGGTTTGCGAGGCCCAGGAGAAACCCAGCTGGAAACCGACCGCAGGCTGATTGGTGAGCGCATCAAGCAAATTAGCAAACGCCTGGAAAAAGTCCAGAATCAACGCGAACAAGGGCGGCAGGCGCGCAAAAAGGCCGAGATTCCTACGGTGTCCTTGGTTGGCTATACCAACGCAGGCAAATCCACCTTGTTCAACGCCCTGACACAGGCGGAAGTTTATGCTGCCGACCAGTTATTCGCCACGCTTGACCCTACCCTGCGGCGCGTTCAGCTACCAAACCAACAAGAAATTATTCTTGCCGATACAGTTGGCTTCATCCGCCACCTTCCACATGATCTGGTGGCAGCATTCCGCTCCACCCTGCAGGAAACAACCGACGCCGACCTCCTGCTGCATGTGATTGACAGCCATGACGGACAACTTGACTTGTACCGCGAACAAGTCAATCAAGTAATCATTGAAATTGGTGCAGAAAACGTACCGCAAATCGAAGTAATGAACAAAATCGACCTTGGCGGGCATTCCCCACATATTGAGGAAGGCAATGGCGTCAACCCTGCCCGCATTTATGTTTCTGCTCAAGAAAACCTGGGGCTGGAAATGCTACTGGAATATCTCGGCAACTATTTTGCCGGACAAATATTTCAGGGTGAATTAAACATACCGCCGCATCATGCGCGTCTGCGCGCCCGGCTTTACGCTGACAAAGCTGTTCAACAGGAAAAAATTTCAACCGAAGGCGATTTTCACCTAACTGTTGCCATTGACCAGCGACGCCTGGAGCAATATTTACAGGAAGAAGGATTATCACTGGACGACCTGTAAGGGTAATAGGCAAGCACCCTCCCCTTACAAGCTCAAAGAAGCAATTTAACCCCGCCGCATCACATCGAAAAATTCATTATTGGTCTTGGTTTTAGACAGCTTGTCGAACAGCAATTCCATCGCCTCCAAATCATCCATGCCATGCAGGAACTTGCGCAGCACCCACAAAGTTTGCAGCTCGTCCTGCGTAGTCAGCAGCTCTTCACGACGCGTGCCCGAGCGGTTGATATTAATGGCAGGGAACACACGCTTCTCGGAAATACGGCGATCCAGATGCACCTCCATATTGCCAGTTCCCTTGAACTCTTCGTAGATAACCTCATCCATTTTAGAGCCGGTATCAATCAGTGCCGTCGCAATAATAGTTAGGCTACCGCCCTCTTCAATATTACGCGCCGCGCCGAAAAAACGTTTGGGACGATGCAACGCATTGGCGTCCACACCACCCGTCAACACCTTGCCGGATGATGGCACCACGGTATTGTAGGCTCGCGCCAGACGGGTAATGGAATCCAGCAAAATAACCACATCACGTTTGTGTTCGACCAACCGCTTGGCCTTTTCGATCACCATTTCCGCCACCTGCACATGACGGGCGGCAGGTTCGTCAAACGTGGAGGAAACCACTTCGCCTTGCACCATGCGCGACATTTCCGTCACTTCTTCCGGACGCTCATCAATCAGCAAAACGATCAAATAGCATTCAGGATAGTTGGAGGCAATGCTCTGCGCCATGTTCTGCAACATAATGGTTTTACCGGCTTTCGGCGGCGCGATAATCAGGCCACGTTGCCCTTTACCGAATGGCGACACAATATCAATCACTCGGGCGGTAATGTCTTCACGGCTACCGTTGCCACGCTCCATGCGCATACGCTTGTCAGGGTGCAGCGGCGTCAGGTTTTCAAAAGCAATCTTGTTACGGGCGCTTTCCGGTGGTTCATAGTTGATGGTGTCAACTTTCAACAGGGCAAAGTAACGCTCGTTATCCTTGGGTGGGCGAATTTTGCCCGCAATGGTATCACCCGTGCGCAAGCCAAAGCGACGGATCTGGCTGGGCGAAACATAGATGTCATCCGCTCCCGCCAAATAGCTGGAATCCTGGGAACGCAGGAATCCAAACCCATCCTGAAGGATTTCCAATACACCATCACCATAGATGTCCTCGCCGTTTTGGGCGTGCGCTTTCAGGAGAGCAAAAATGATGTCTTGTTTGCGGGTTCGGGAGATGCTTTCAATGCCCAGCGCCTGGGCCATCTCGAAGACCTCAGCGGCAGATTTCTTTTTTAATTCAGACAGATTCATAGATAATGATGAGTTGATGGAGGAAATGTCATATGTAATCGAGGAAGCACCTGTTCACAGAGTATTCCTTAACCAAGGACAAACGACTGGGTACCCTAAAACTGCGGCGGATGCCTGTTAACAGACCGTGACAGCTTTCAGCAGAAATCTATGATCAAAGAAAACGGGACAGGATTTTCAGAAATGAACCTGGATACAGATTCATATGGCGCTAAACTAGCACGCCAGCAGCATTGAGTCCAGCAAAATAATACGACCAATACCCCATGAATACAAAAAATTCTCATGGGGTATTGGTGCCAACAACACTTACAAACTTTGATTCAAAAATGCAGTCAATTGGGATTTGGATAAAGCCCCAACCTTGGTGGCCTCCACTGCTCCATTTTTAAACAGCATCAGAGTCGGAATGCCTCGAATGCCATAACGTGGAGGAACGTCTTTATTATCATCAATATTCAGTTTGGCAATTTTTAGCTTGCCTGCAAATTCCGTAGCGATTTCATCCAGAAGGGGGGCAATCATCTTGCATGGGCCACACCATTCTGCCCAGTAATCAACCAACACAGGGGTGCCGGATTTTAGTACTTCCTGCTCAAAAGTAGCATCGGAAACTTGGATAATATTGTCACTCACAGAAGGGTTCTCCCTGATTATCGATGTTCACAGTGGCTATTCTCTTATATTTCAAGCCATCTTTGTAGTGTAGCCTAGCAGAACCAGTGCAACGTTTTAGAGTCTAACCTTGGCAATGGCGCTAACCAGAAGGAAAACACCCATGAAACACCCAATACCCGCTATTGGCTTGCTGCTGCTTACCTCCATGGCGGAGGCGGCTCCTCAGGCCTTTCAAGCGAATTACACCGTCACCGCCAAAGGCATGGAGGTGGGGGCCATGACCGCCAGCCTAAGCTATGCAAATGACGCCTATACTTACCAGAAACTCACCAAGGCCAATGGTTTGGCCGCCTTCCTGAGCGGCGACACACTCACGGAACGCAGCACAGGCAACAAAACTGGCGACACGCTGATCCCCAAGCATTATCTGAACCACCACCAAAACCGGCGCAAGGATAAAAAAGACGAACTGGATTTCACCTCCCCCACCAGCGTCAGCGGAACCTTTGCTGACAACGCCTATAAACTCAACGTCCCTAAAGGTACGCTAGACCCTGCCGTGATGGAATTGGCACTGATGGATGCACTGGCCGCCAACCAACCGCTGTCCTACAAAGTGGTGAGCCGGGGCAAGTTGCAGGATTACCAATTCCGTAAATTGGGCAAGGAAACCATCCAGACACCAGCCGGTGCCTATGAATGCGAAAAAGTGGAGGTCATCCACCAAGACAACAAGCGCCAGACCACCCTGTGGCTGGCCCCCAAATTAAATTACGCCATTGTTCAGGTAAACCATACCGAAGATGGCGACCTGATTGAAACCCGCCTGAACAGTTACCAACCCCGTTAAACAGGCTGGAACGGAGGTATGCACACGCAAAACACCTTCCGTTCCAGTCACCCAGCATTACACGCCTGTGCGCCATTCGTGCAGCCCATCCCGCGTTGACCAAACCGAACCGGCGAAACCAGGGAAGGCTTTACGCAACGAATAACATCAAATCCTATTGTAACTTTTGAGAACTGGAATATGATAACCGCAAGGCTAAAAACGTAGTGTTAAGAATCAAACCTGGCTGCAAACCGTTGAATGGCAAAACCATAAACCACATTCTGCTCGTTGATGACGATGTTCTTCTGCATAAATTGCTGGAAGAATATTTCAACATACACGGCCATCACCTTTACAGCCTGAAGGAAGGGGAGGGTATCGGCAACTTCCTGCAACAGCGACGGCCCGACATGATCATCTTGGACATCATGATGCCAGGAAAAGATGGGCTGTATTGGTTAGGCTGGCTCAGGACACACTACCCACAGATCCCCGTCCTACTCCTGTCAGCCAAAAGGACAGCGCATGATCGAGTGAAGGGATTTGAACTGGGTGCTGCTGATTACCTCATCAAACCCTTTCACCCTAAAGAGCTCCTGATCCGCGTCAACAATATCCTCCACAACCGCCAAATAGCGGACAACAAGTTGATCAAGCTCGGCAACTACCTGTTTGACCCAACACAGGAAAAGCTGCTCAACAATAATACGCAGATCAAATTATCAACACTAGAAAGCCATTTATTGCTATTCTTTTGTCAGAATGCCGGTCAAACCCTAACACGCGACGACATTTCCTATGCATTGAACGGAAATGAACATCACCCGATGAACCGCAGCATTGATATGGCCGTCACCCGGTTACGTAAAAAACTGGGCGACGACAAAGATGCGCCCCAATACCTGCATACCGTCTGGCGCAAAGGTTACCGCCTGACACTGAATACATGAAAACACACCCCATATTGAACACATTGCTAGGAACCTTGGGCGAAGAAGGGACACAACGCTTTCTCTCCTTTGCCCTTCCGCAAATCCGCCAGTCCCGGCAAGAACTTTTGGCCAGCCTACGCCAACAGGACTGGGAAGCAGCCGCAACCATCGCCCACCGCCTCAAAGCCACAGCCCACCTTTACAGCACCAATGCCTTGCAGGATTCCCTCAAAACCATCCATAACAAAGAACTCACCACCTTGTCGCACCCTCCATTTTTGCCAGCTCTCGAAGCAGAGTTCCAATATATCGAACAAATTATAACCAATTATTTGAATAATAATTAATCACAAATATTGGACTGTTACATTTTTTTACAATTTCTAAGATTACAAATGCAGCAATATCCGCTAAGTTAGTAACCAGCTGATCGAGGGGGGGATTTCTTGGCCAGTAAGGATATGATTTCCAAGGATATGAGAGCATGTTTAATAAGAATTACTTATTGCTTGTTGCCGTTTTGCTGGCAGGATTATTGGCAACGCAGCCAACTCTGGCGATGTCCCAAATGGGCAAGCAGAGACAGATACAACGCGGCAATAGCCCCACAACAGACAATGCTGGTGATTACTTCGTACTTGAGGCATCCACTCTGCGCCGCCTGCTGCCGGAATTGCTTGAAACAACACTTTACACACACTTGCTACAGTCAGACCTGTTCATCACATTAAGCGGCATGACTGAGTATGTGTTAGACAAACACAGCACAAAAGCTCGCTAGATCGACCTTCTCGGCCTGTCTTACTGCGCTAAGTAGCAGGCCGCTTTTTCCGCTTCCTCTGTTAACCAGCCCTGCTCCTCCCTCAATGGGCAGGGCTGGCTTTTTTAGTTTTTAATCAGCCATCAAACAACAATATCCCCACCCATCAAAAAAACAACGCCACCCATCGCTTGACTGGCCGCAGCGAATAGGTCAGGCCCGTTGGCATCCATTGCCCGTGAAACCCTTGCCAAGGATGCGTATAATCAGCCCTCCCCTGAAAACAACAGAAAGGAACCCTGATGAGGCCAAGCGAACGCGCCCCTGAACAGATGCGCACCATCACATTCACCCGCCATTACACCTGCCATGCGGAAGGCTCCGTCCTGGTGGAATTTGGCAACACCAAGGTGCTATGCACCGCCACCGTCGAGGAGCGCCTGCCCGCATGGTTGAAAGGCAAGGGGCAAGGCTGGGTGACCGCCGAATACGGGATGCTGCCGCGCTCCACCGGCTCCCGCACCCCACGCGAAGCCGCCAAGGGCAAACAGGGCGGGCGCACCATGGAAATCCAGCGCCTGATCGGGCGGGCGTTGCGTGCCATCGTCGATCTCGAAGCGCTCGGCGAATACCAGATCACCCTTGACTGCGACGTCATCCAGGCTGACGGAGGCACCCGCACCGCCTCCATCAGCGGCAGCTACATCGCACTGTGCGACGCCATCAGCTGGCTGCAAAAAAACCGCCGCCTGAAGAAAAACCCATTGCACGGCCAGATTGCCTCTGTCTCCGTCGGTATCTACAACGGCGTTCCGGTGCTGGATTTGGACTACGCGGAAGACTCCAACGCCGAAACCGACATGAATGTGGTCATGAATGAAGCCGGTCAATTCATCGAGTTGCAAGGCACCGCTGAAGGCCACGCTTTCCGCCGGGACGAACTCGACGCCATGCTGGCACTGGCGGAAAAGGGCATCCGCGAAATCATGCAGGCGCAACGGGAGGTGCTGGAGGCATGAGCAGAAAAATCGTCCTGGCTTCCGGCAACGCAGGCAAACTGCGTGAATTCAACGCCATGATGGCCGACCTCGGCCTCGAATTCGTGCGCCAGAGTGAACTTGGCGTACAGGATGCGGAAGAAACCGGCCTGACCTTCGTCGAAAACGCTCTGCTCAAGGCGCGTAATGCCGCACAGCATACCGGCATGCCCGCCATGGCGGACGACTCAGGCATCGTGGTGGATGCGCTCGGCGGCGCGCCGGGGTTGTATTCCGCCCGCTACGCCGGGGAGCACGGTGATGACGCCGCCAACAACGCCAAACTGTTGGAAGCGCTGAAAGACACACCGGAAGCACAGCGCAGCGCCCGTTTCTACTGCTGCATCGTCTACCTGCGCCACCCCCACGACCAATTGCCGATCATCGCTGAAGCCAGTTGGGAAGGCCGGGTGCTGTCCGCCCCCAGTGGTGCCAACGGTTTCGGTTACGACCCGCTGTTCTACGTGCCAACGCATGGCTGTTCTTCCGCCGAACTGCCGCCGGAAGAAAAGAACCGCATCAGCCATCGCGCCCAGGCGTTACGCAAGCTGCACACGCTGCTGGAGCAGGCAAAGGCATGAAGCTCATCATCCTCGACCGCGACGGCGTGATCAATGAAGACTCGGATGCCTACGTCAAGTCGCTGGAAGAATGGGTTCCCATCCCCGGCAGCATTGCAGCGATGGCCAAGCTCAACAAAGCCGGGTATACGCTGGCGGTCGCCACCAACCAATCCGGCATCGCCCGTGGTTACTACGACACCGCAACCCTTGAGGCCATGCATGCGCACCTGCGCCGCCTGCTGGCGGAACAAGGAGGCAAGCTCGACCACATCGCCTACTGCCCCCACATCAGCACCGACCAGTGCGATTGCCGCAAGCCCAAACCCGGCTTGCTGCTGGAAATTGCCGCCCGCCTCCACACCGACCTGAAACAAGCTATCGTCGTCGGCGATTCCCTGCGCGACTGGCAGGCCGCCGCCGCTGTCGGTGCCGCATATGTGCAAGTCCGCACCGGCAAAGGCGAGCGCACCCTGGCGGATGGCCGTTTACCCGCCGATATACCTGTGTTTGATAATCTGGCAGACTATGCCGACTCGCTCTCGCTTACCGGAATCCCAACCGCATGAAAACATTGGACACGCTTTGGCTGGGCGCACGCGCCACCCTGTTCTGGATCGGCTTTGCCCTCAGCACCTTGTTGGCAGGCATGCTGGCACCGTTGGCGTGGCTGTTTCCTTTGAAATACCGCTACCCGGCCGTCATCCTGTGGAACTGCTTCAACCTGTGGTGGCTGCAAGCCAGTTGTGGCGTGAAATATCAGGTCTGGGGGCTGGACAATATCCCAACAGACAGCGCCTTCATCCTCATGTCCAACCACCAGTCGACCTGGGAAACGCTTGCCCTGCCCTGCATTTTCCCGCAACAACTGAGCTGGGTGCTGAAACAGGAATTGCTGAAAATCCCCTTCTTCGGTTGGGGCTTGCGCCTGATCCGGCCAATCGCCATTGACCGCGGGGCGGGGCGGGCCGCGGTCAAACAACTGTCCCAGCAAGGCAAGGCGTTGCTGGAGGATGGCCTCAGCGTGGTGATTTTTCCGGAAGGCACCCGAGTCGCGCCCGATACAACCGTCCCCTACAAAATTGGTGGCGCAATCCTTGCTTCCCATTCCGGCTTTCCCGTCGTGCCAGTGGCGCACAACGCCGGACAAAGCTGGCCACGCCATGGCTGGATCAAGTGGCCCGGCACCATTACGGTCAGCATTGGCCCTGCCTTCAGCAGCCAGGGCATGAAGGCCGACGCCATCAACCAACAAATCCAGGCATGGATTGAAGCGGAAAAATTACGCTTACCCCCATTGTAAGCAACCAAAAAAAGTAGCGCCCTTCGCCCGTGATTTTTATACTTGACTGACTTATCAGGTAAATAATAATTTCAGGCACCAGAGGAAGATCGCTATGAGTGTAGATGTTATTACGGTTACAGACCCCGTGTCGGGTGTCTGTGAAATTGACAACCAACCGATGGTGTTCCACTGCAACCATTACAACCGCACCTTGCAGAACACCATTGAAAACTGTCGGCATATCGACAATAAGAAAATTCTTATTCATGCTGCCGCTGAAGTCACCTTTCTCGGCCTACAAGCGCATTTCCAGCAGTACCCGGAGATGAACTTGGAAGACCGCCTGCATTACGCAGAATCACTCTACCGTTTCTGCGGCTTCGGCCTACTGCCCCTGTTGGAAACCGTCAAGACGGCAGTCGGCAAAAACGAATTCGACCTCAGCACCTGCTCCTCCCATTACGGGCGCGCATTGGCGTTGAATTTTGAGAAACGCCGGGGTGCAGGCGAGTATTTTGACCTGGGCTTCGCCATTGGCGCGCTTTCCGCTGCCTTCGGGGAAACATTCAGCGGTGAACTGACCACCGAAGCCATTTCCCTCAAAGGCAAGCAAAGCACTTTCCACATTTATGTCGGCGGTGACGAGTTTGAATACTTGTTCAAGCTTACCAACGGAACACCTGCATTTCAGGAAGCTCCCGGCCTGAACTCCGTCATCCCGGAACGGACCACCGCCAGCAACATCGACGAGGCCACGGTCATCAATGGCGTCAGCCAAGCACCCTTATATGGCAACCAGCAAGGGCTGATACCCGCTTTCGGGGTGGAGCTGACCCGCCACTACGCCGATTACTACAACTTGGTTTCCTACCGGCTTGAGCAACAATTGGCGGATGTCCTGCAAAAGCGCCCTATCCTGGCTGACCTGCTGGTTTACGACTACCCCGCACTGTTCTATTACAAGCAGTACATCAACCTGGAAGGCATGAGCCTGTCACGCACCCTGCTGATTGAAGCCGGTCACATCTGCGGCTTCAACACCATGGGCGGCATCATGAACTCGGAGGCCTGGGAAGGGCTGGTCATGCCCATGATCAAGACCCGAGAGGACTGGCTGCATGGCATCATTGCCGTCATCAATGCACTCGGCTGGGGAGTATGGCGGGTGATGGAGCTAATTCCCGAAGAAAAATTGCTGCTACGGGTATGGCGACCCTACGAATCGCTTGGCTACCTGCGCTGGATTGGCTACGCCGACCACCCGTTGGACTACCTGGTGAACGGGGTGGCCGCTTCCTTGATGAACCTGCTGTATGAAGGCGACATCACCCAACGCCCCAACCTGGATCTGGACTATTACTACCGGATCAACCGTTCACCCAACTCTTTTTGGGCGGAGCAAAGCAAATGCGTGGCGATGGGGGATGAATATTCGGAAGTGGCTGTCACCCGCCGCCAGCGTGGATGAGCATGTTGCCCGCGCACAAAAAGGCCGGATAACAGCCACGCTGTGATCCGGCCAGCAACAGATCAGACTTGCGCAATACGCCTAAAAGTTATAGTGCAAGCCAACCATCGCGGTATCCACATCATCTTTCACCGTATGGGCGGTGCCATTCTCAATCAGCTTCGAACCATCGCCGACACTGAAGAAACGGTCCCAACCCAGATGCGCACCCCAATGTTCACTGAAGTTGTATTCCACGCCAGCGCCCACCACTGGGGACACGCCCGTATCCGACGCATTCCCAACCGTTGTGTTCACCTTGCTCTTCCACACTGCCCCGCCCAGCTTCCCATACAGGTTAACGTTTGAAGTCAATGGCTTGCGCCCGACTGCACTCAAGCTCAAGGCGCGGGATTGCTGGGTGCCTGTTGCTGCCCCGGTGGAATCCGCCAGACGGGCGGTATAATCCATATCCGTGTAACCAGCTTCCACCGCCAAATTGGGGCTTAATGGATAGCCCGCATACACATTGACCGCTTTGTCCGTATCACAGACCTCCCGGCACGCCACACCATTGACACCACAAGCAACATTCAGGGAGTTGTCATCCAATGAAGAATTCCAGCCCAAGCCTGCACCCACATACGGTGCCTTGGCCGATCCCGCCAGGGCGGCACCACTACAAAGCAAAATAGCCAAACTCACCGACGGCAAATATTTATTCATCCTTTTATCCTCAATTATGTCTATGCCTAACTAAATTTAGCAGAAATGTATAAAATTGTTATTCATTATTTCTATTCGAAGGTTTTTTATTATCCAGCCCGGTTACGCATATGATCCGCAACCTTGGCAAAGGCCGATTTCAACTGGCTTTTCAACAACTCATCGGGCAGCTGTTCATCCAGCGCCATGCCCATGCACAGCAACCACTGATCCCGCATTTGCGTATTGACAGGAAATGGCATGTGGCGCAACCGCAGGCGCGGGTGGCCATATTCCGCCTCATAAAGCCCTGACCCGCCTAACCAACCGGATAGGAACTTGAACAATTTGTCTCGCGCCCCCTGCAAATCTTGCGCATGAATTTTGCGCAACTCCCAAGTTTCCGGCAACTCGTCCATCAAATCATAGAAGCGGTTGACCAAACGCCGCACCCCATTTTCGCCGCCCAGCATATCGTAATGGGTTGTAATCGGTAATTCCATCACAGGCTCCAGCAACACATGTGAAAGGCGCAAGTCTACGGCGTTTCCAACATGTTGGGCAGGGGATTTCGCAAATGGCGCAAATCAGTGCTCCTCGGCAATGCGCAGTGACGTTCCGGTTTAGCGCGGGCGAACACGCCAGTGTGCCAGAGAAATCGTGCTGCACCCTGGCATATTGTTGCACGGCATCATTCGCATACTCATCACAGCGGGTGGGCAGGTGTTGCAGCCAACCCTTACAATGTCGGCGCAACCACCCCCTTGTATTGGTAAGTCGCGGTGGTTTTGTCGGATGTGGATTTGTACGGCAGCCCATCATCCTTGCCGATGTAGAGTTTGGTGGCGACAGCAGGCACGCCTGGTATTTCTGTGGTATAGCCCAGCACATTCATTTCCACGCCATCCAGGGTTTCGGAACCTTCATCCTTACAATCCGACACCTTGATTTTGCCGTCTTGCAACATCTTGATGGCGATCTTTTCAGCTTCATCCAGGTTCATGGGGGATTTTTTCCATTTGCCATCATCTGCCATGAAAAATTTCCCATCGACTTTGATGGCCTCCAGTTTGATGCCGCCACTTTCGGTTACTGAATGCCAGGCGGGCTGTCCCAGCTTGGCCTCGCTGGATTTGAGGATGGGTTCACAAGCCGCGTCCAGCGCAAAGGCTGGCGGCAACAGGGCAAGCAAGGCAGTCATAACAAACAGGTGTTTCATAGATCACTCCTTGGGTCAGTCAGGGTTGCCGCATCAGTTCAACCCGGCGGTTGCGGGCGCGGCCTTCGAGGGTGTCAGAGTAAGTTTCCACAGCATATGGGGCACGTTCACACAATCAGCGCATACCAATATAATACCAATAATATCAGGCTGCAATGATCAAATTTTAGAAACTTGCCGCCGCTGCTTGATTCCTCTTCCCTAGCAGTGAAAAACCTGCCCACCGGCCTGCATTCCACCTAAAATCCTGCCAAACAGCAGAGGGAGGAAGGTATGGACGTATTGGTACTGGGCAGTTATATCCACGCCAACAGCCTAGCGGTCAGGCGTTTGCCGCAGGCGGGGGAATCCATCCAAGCAGACCGCCTGTGGGTGGAACACGGCGGCAAGGGCCTGAACCTGGCAGTGGGAATGCACCGGCTGGGCCTACAGGTTGGAACCCTGCTCGCAATCGGTGATGATGCCCCCGGACGGGCGTTGCTCCAGTTCCTGCAAACCGAAGGCATGGATACCAGCCGGATTGTGCTGACAGACGACAACTCCGGTTTCGGTGTTGGCCTAGTATCCCCTGACGGAAGTAACGTGATCGCCATCTACCCCGGTGCGAATGCACGGCTGGATGCCGCCCACGTCCGGGCAGGCCCTGCAAAGCTGGGGCAATGCCGAATGGTTTGCGCCCAGTTCGAGATTCCTGATGCGCCCATCCTGGAAGCCTTCCTGCTTGCCCGGCAATATGGCACCCCCACATTGCTGGCACCCTCACCCTGGCGCACACCCCACCCCGCACTATTACCGCTAACAGATATTCTGGTTTTGAATGAAACCGAGGCCATGGCGATGTTTGGCATTGAACCTAACCAGAAACCAACCATTGCCGACTGGTTGCGATGCCTGCCCACGCTGGATTGGCAAGGCAAGCTGCTGGTGATCACGCTAGCGGAGCAAGGCTGCGTGACCCGGCAAGCTGACGGGGAATGCCACCATGTGCCTGCCTGGGCCATTGAGGCGGCTGACCCTACCGGGGCAGGCGACGCCTTTACCGCCGGGCTGGCCTGCGCCCTGCTGGCTGGCCATGCCCTGACACCCGCACTGCGTTTTGCCAATGCCTGTGGCGCACAAGTCGCTGCCCGCACAGGAGTTGTGGCGGCGTTGCCCAGATTGAAACAAGTGGAAAGCTTTATGCAGGCAAGCCTACCGGCTGCTTGAGGCCACACCACTCCCTGCCGTTGGCCGACCCATGGTCAGGTTAATCCGGTAAGTATAGGCATCCCCCCGGAATGCCCCTTCCACATACTCCACCATTTGTCCCGTGGTGGCATAGGTCTTGCGTTTAAGCAACAGGCAAGGGCCTGGTTCAGCAAAACCGAACGCCTCCATTTCTTCCTGGGTGCTCATGACTGCTTCAATGCTTTGCTCGCCGCTGCTCAAGGTCACGCCGCATTGTTGTTGCAGGAACTGGTAAGCCGAGCCTTCCACATCCCATTCCGCCATTGCCGGGGCGCAGGCAAGGTCATACCAGGCGACTTCCCGCGTCATGGGCTGGCCGTCCCCTAGGCGCAGGCGCACCAGCTTGAGGAAGCGTGCAGTGGATGGCCTGTTGAACACGGAAGCAATGGCACCATCCGTCACGATTTCCCGATACAGCAAACGGGTGGATG
Source organism: Candidatus Thiothrix phosphatis (assembly GCF_035668035.1). Lineage (NCBI taxonomy): Bacteria > Pseudomonadati > Pseudomonadota > Gammaproteobacteria > Thiotrichales > Thiotrichaceae > Thiothrix > Candidatus Thiothrix phosphatis. The sequence continues at coordinate 46,852 of NZ_JAYMYJ010000086.1, forward strand.
GCACCATCCCAATTTCCCGCATTTCCTCGGTAAAACCCTTGAGCCTGCCCAACTCCGGCTTAATGCAGGGAGGCGACTTAACCATAACCCCAGCACGGCCATGGGTGCTGATGTAATCCTGTTCACGCAATTCGTTATAGCAGCGGCGCACCGTTGTCCTGCTCAACTTGAGGGCTTCCGCCAAAGCCCGCTCCGATGGCAGGCTGGTGCCTTCACCCAGCTCCCCGGCCTGAATCATTTGGACTATCTGCCGCTCCAACTGCCGGTAGACCGGCTCCGCCACACCTGCATCCGCCTTCAGGCGGCGGATAAACATGTTGCCGTCGTTGACGGCACGCAGGTCAACAGCGGTCACGGTAGCATTTGCTTGAGAACTCATCGTATGGCCTTCACTTCAACAACCTGATTATTTTTCTAACGATACCATAAAAAAATCGCCGCCCTGCATGGCCTGCCTGATATCGCCCCCCAGGATTCGCAAATTCATTAGAAAATTAACATATTCCAAGTATAATCGCGCCTTTCATGAATTCATTGAGTACCTTAGCTGTGATCCAGAACCTGCGAAACATCGCCATCATCGCCCACGTTGACCACGGGAAAACCACCCTGGTGGACAAACTGTTGCAACAATCCGGCACCCTCGGCGAACGTGCTGAAGTTTCCGAACGCATGATGGACTCCAACGCGCTGGAGAAAGAGCGCGGCATCACCATCCTGGCGAAAAACACCGCCCTGCGCTGGACCAACCCCAGCAATGGCATCGAATACCGCATCAACATCGTCGACACCCCAGGGCATGCGGACTTCGGCGGTGAAGTGGAGCGCGTGCTCTCCATGGTCGATTCCGTGCTGCTGCTGGTGGACGCCGTGGATGGCCCAATGCCGCAAACCCGCTTCGTCACCCAGAAAGCCTTCGCCCACGGCCTGAAGCCGATCCTGGTCGTCAACAAGATCGACCGCCCTGGTGCACGCCCCCACTGGGTGATGGACCAAGTGTTTGAACTGTTCGACAACCTCGGCGCCAGCGACGAGCAACTCGATTTCCCGGTGGTGTACGCTTCCGCCCTCAACGGCTTCGCCGGTCTGGAAGAGACCGTCGACGGCGGCGACATGACCCCACTGTTCGAGACCATCATCAACAGCGTGCCCGCCCCGGATGTGGATGTGGATGCCCCGTTCCAGTTGCAGGTCAGCCAGCTCGACTACAACTCCTACCTCGGCATTATCGGCATCGGGCGCATCAAGCAAGGCAAGGTCAAAACCAATACCCAGGTCAAGGCGATTGACACCGACGGCAATGTGCGCAACGGGCGTATCCTGAAAATCCTCGGCTTCAACGGCCTCGACCGGGTGGAAGTCAATGAAGCGCAGGCTGGCGACATCATTGCGTTCTCCGGTATGGACGAACTGCACATTTCCGACACCTTGTGCGACCCGGACAATGTGGTGGCACTGCCGCCGCTGAGTGTGGACGAACCCACCGTCACCATGACCTTCCAGGTCAACACCTCCCCGTTTGCGGGCAAGGAAGTCAAGACCGGCACCTCTTCCCGCCGCCTCAATGAGCGCCTCAAGCAGGAATTGCTGCATAACGTCGCCTTGCGCGTCGAGGACACCGCTGACCCGGAAAAATTCAAGGTTTCTGGCCGTGGTGAACTGCACCTCGGCATCCTGATCGAAAACATGCGCCGCGAAGGCTACGAACTGGCCGTTTCCCGCCCGGAAGTCATCATCCGTGAAATTGACGGTGTGAAAATGGAGCCGTTTGAAAACGTCACCGTCGACATCGAAGAGCAGAGCCAAGGCAAGGTGATGGAAGCGCTGGGCGAACGCAAAGCCGAACTTAAAGACATGGCCCCAGATGGCAAAGGCCGGGTGCGCCTGGAATACACCATGCCGTCACGCGGCCTGATCGGTTTCCAGACCGACTTCATGACCATGACTTCCGGCACCGGCCTGATTTACCACACCTTTGAAAACTATGCCCCGGTCAAGCCAGGCGCGATCGGCCAACGCCACAACGGCGTGTTGATTTCCAACGCCACCGGCAAGGCGCTGGCTTACGCCATCTTCAACCTACAGGAACGTGGGCGCATGTTCATTGTCCACGCGGAAGAAGTGTACGAAGGCCAGGTCATCGGCATCCACAGCCGTGACAACGATCTGGTGGTCAACCCGCTGAAAGCCAAGCAATTGACCAATATCCGTGCCGCCGGGACTGACGAAAACCTGATCCTGACGCCGCCAATCCGCATGACGCTGGAACAGGCGATGGAATTCATCGACGATGATGAGCTGGTGGAAATCACCCCGAAAAGCATCCGTATCCGCAAAAAGTTCCTGCTGGAGCACGAACGCAAGCGTGCTTCCAAGAAAGAAGAAACGGCATAATACACCTAGCCGCCCCTTCCCTTCACTTGAGGGGGCGGCTCCAAAAATCCACAACAAACAATTTAAAGGGCTATCGTTATGCGAATCACATTCATCATTTGTGTATTGTTCACCCTGCAAGGCTGTGCAGTGCAGGTCGCCAGCAGCGTGGCGGGGGCAACAGTCGGCGCTGCGACCGGCGCAGCAGTGGCTGTCGCCAAAACACCGTTCAAAGTCGTGGGGGCAATCGCTGGCGATTAGCCCTATTCAGCAGGAAAGAAAGGGCCCTGCGGCTGATCAAAAATCATCAGGTTCTGAATGCCGGGAACATGCCAGTAACGTTTGGTCGACGCACCCGTAAAGCCTGGGAATTGTAGCCAGGCTTCATCACTGAAATAGTTCAGTTCATGTGAACACGGCGACTTACTGTGCTGCCCCCGCATTTGCCAAAATACCGACCAAGTGTGCGGCTCTATCCAGGTGCCATTGGACGGCACGATAATGCAAAAACGCTTCGCCACCCGGCGGATTTCGCTGCTTACCGCGCACAAACGATCCATTGGCTGGATGTGCTCCAACACGCCGATTGAAACCACCGCGTCAAAATACTGGTCTGGCCACGGCAATGATTTCGCATCCAACTGCTGAAAATTAAAATCACACACTTTGGGCAAATTGAGGACATCGACGCCTGTAGCGTCATACTCATCCGCAAACTGCATGAAATCCACGCCGCTGGCGCACCCCACTTCAAGAACTTTCTGCCCAGGTTGCAAACCCAGCACCTGGCGGATCATTTCAAACCGACGCCTTCGGAAACGGGTTGACAAATCCGTATTCCTGTACATCGGATACAGTAATTGATATAGCATGAAAATAATCCTTCACCCTCAACGAGAAGTTTTTCAAAAAAGTAAAAATTTATTTATTTCAATAAGATAAAAAACTAGCAAATGCAAACGCCTAGTGAATGCCGCCCTGACCTCTTATGAGTTTGACACTAATTTAAGCGAAACTATATATTCAAACTATTAGATCGTGCAACTTTTTTATCATCTGTCAACCGCTCGTCACAGTTCTATAGCCGCTTATCGAGACGACAATTAATAGGCCAAAATCTTTACTAATTTCAAAACAGTGAGTGGAGATAAGGGCGGCAAGATGACTGGAAACACAATTAGCCCAACCAGCAAGGCGGCGCGTCACAGCAGGCTTGGCAGCCCCGATCCCGCATGCCTGCCCAGTCCCCAACTGACGGCAATTGCCACCCCAAGTATCGGCAGATCAGGGTTTCCCTACCAAAACCCATCCCCCAATGGCAATACGGAAGACAATATCAAATCCCTGATAAACCAGCAGATCAAACAGATACAATCACCCACCGCCATATCCGAAACACCCTCCCCACCGCTTCCACCTGACGCTAGCCAAGCAACCGCAAGCAGCGGCGACAACGGCCACACAAAACCAAAACAATGCACACCGGATGACCGATTCTCTTCACAGGAACAGTTGCAGGAGCTGATCCAATGGCGTTGGCAGTGGAAATGGGAACTGCGCTGGGAATGGGAAAAAGACCAAATGGATTGGAAAAAACGCTGGATATTTGCCGAGTTAAAAGCCATCCGCAAAAAACGTGAACATTAATGGCGGCCTTCGCGGTAATAAGCGTCATCGTCCTCATCCGCCATCACCGGCTCCTCGCGTTCCCGTGCAGGGTTCGGCGCAGCGCCGCTGCCGCTCTCCGGCTTACGCTCCCCTGAGCGGATGTCATCACGCAGTTCCCGGGTCATATCCTGAATGGAGCCGCCTTTTAAACCAACCTCGCCCAACAGGGTTTCAATCAGCGGAACCTGTGCGCGGTAGCGCAAGGCGCTGTCCACAACCTGATCCGCCAAGCTGCCGCCGCCATTGCCGCCGCTCGCCGCGAAACCGCCACTGCCGTTTCCACCCACCCCATTGCTGCGGCTACCGCCCAGCGCATTATTGAGCCCATCGATGTGCATGATCTTGATGCCCTCGATGTTTTCGATCGGGCGCACGCTTTCGCGGATAATGTCCGGCAAGCTCTTGACGATTTCCAGCTTGACCTGCATCGCGATTTGTTCGGTCGAAAGCTGGTTGGCCGCCTCGTTCAAGATGCGCTTGCCTTCAGCCTCAATCCCGTAGCGGATTTGGGCCGCCTGCGCCGCCAGCTTTTCCACCTCAGCATTGGCTTTGGCGATAATTTGCTGGCGTTCCGCCTCGGCTTCCGCACTGATCAAGGCGACTAACCGGGCACGCTCCGCTTCCGCCTGATCACGGGCTGTCCTAACCGCTTCAGAAAACTTTTCGAATTCGGCCTTGACCTTGTTGGTTTCAATCCAGGCTTGCGACACTTCGCGCTCCAACTCCGCCTGACGGATATTGGATTGTTGCTGCGCCTGCTCGATCATCAAATCCTTCTGGATATTGATCTCTTCAATCCGGCGCTGGGTTTCGGCATCGTTTTCCTCTTTCTGGCGCTTGCGTTCGTTTTGGTTCATCTTTTCCTTGAGGTCCATCTCTTCCTTCTTGATGGTGGCTTCAAGGTTTTTCTGCTTGACCGCGACGGCGGTTTCCTGGGCAATGTTGTTGCGGCGCTTTTCATTATCGGAAACAATTTGCTCCAGAATAGTCAGGCCGCGTGAGTCGAACGAGTTATTGGGGTCAAAATAACCCCTGTCAGTCTGGTCGAGACGGGTGAGGGAAACCGAAACAAGCTCCAGCCCGTTTTTGTGGAATTCGGCGTTCACCGCCTCTTCAACGTTGTGTTCGAAATCGGCGCGCTTCTGGTGCAATTCATCCAGCTCCATGCCGGAAGCCACCGAACGCAACGCAGCGACGCAGGGAGCCTCGAACAACTCCTTGATCTGCTCAGGGTTCAGGGTGCGCCGCCCCAGCGCGCGCGCCGCCGTGCTGATGGCACTTTCATCCGGTGCCACCCGCAGGAAAAATTCCGCCGTCACATCCACCCTCAGTGGGTCTTTTGTCACCAGGGCGAGTTCCTGGGCGCGGGCAATTTCAATCTTCATGGTCTGCATATTGATGGGGAGCATTTCATGCAGGACAGGCAGCACAAAAGCGCCCCCGCCCATGATGACCTTTTCCCCGCCAAACCCTGTGCGCACATACGAGGTGTCTTTTTGCGCCCGCTTGTAGAAGGCGGAAAACAACACGCCGCCCAGCACCAGCAGCACCAAAATACCAACTGACAGAGAAATATAAAGGTTCAAAGGCATGCGCTCACCCCATCCAACAACTTGCGTCAGCATGAGTATACGCAGAATTCCGCCATCACGCCTGAAAGCCTCCCATAGCACGTGAAAACAGGACATCCCTACCGAAACAAACAGTTTATACGTGCAAAGAAAATCCGGCATATAATGTGCCGACCATCCACCAAACGAGACCCACAAACCATCATGGAACGCAAAGAACCCGGCCATAAAGAGCGCGGCGCGGATAAGGTTGCCCGCATCCCCATCAAGGTTGAACCCACCACCGAATTCCGCCGCAAACCGGCCTGGATCAAGGCCAAAGCGCCCACCACCCCAGAGGTCAAGCGCCTGAAAGCGGTTTTGCGCGAACAAAAGCTGCATACGGTCTGCGAGGAGGCCGCCTGCCCCAATCTCGGCGAATGCTTCACCCACGGCACCGCCACCTTCATGATCATGGGCGACATCTGCACCCGCCGCTGCCCGTTCTGTGACGTTTCCCATGGCAAGCCGCTGCCGCTGGACGCCAATGAGCCGCTCAATATGGCGGAAACCATCCGGGCAATGGGGCTGCGTTACGTGGTGATCACTTCGGTTGACCGCGACGACCTGCGCGATGGCGGCGCGGAGCATTTTGTCCAATGCATCCAGCAAGCCCGTGCGCTCAACCCCGGCCTCAAGATCGAAATCCTGACCCCCGACTTCCGGGGACGCATGGAAATCGCGCTGCAAATCCTCGAAACCGCCCCGCCGGACGTTTTCAACCACAACCTGGAAACCGTGCCTCGCCTGTACAAACAGTCCCGCCCCGGCGCGGATTACCAGTATTCGCTCAACCTCATCCGGGAGTTCAAGAAATTGTTCCCGCACATCCCCAGCAAATCAGGCCTGATGCTGGGGCTGGGCGAAACCAAGGAGGAAGTGGTCGCCACCCTGCAGGATTTGCGCAACCATGACTGCGACATGCTGACGCTGGGGCAATACCTGCAACCCAGCCGCCACCATTTGCCGGTTGACCGTTTTGTGACCCCAGCGGAATTTGCGGAACTGGCGGAAATTGGTAAAGCGATGGGCTTCACCCAGGTCGCCAGCGGGCCGATGGTGCGTTCCTCCTACCATGCCGACCAGCAGGCGGCAGGCGTATTGCACAGCGAATGAACGCTGCGTTCAGCCGCACGCTTGAATTCCTGCTGCTTCCACCGGGCAACCTGCTGCTGTTCCTGTTATTGGCGCTATTGCTGTACAAATGGCGTAGCGCCGTGCTTGTGGTATTGGTGATTGGGATGCTGCAAGGGGTGGCGTTCAGCCTGCCGGTCGTGGCGGAAGCCCTAATGGGCAAACTGGAGCAACAGTATCCGCCCGTCCCGCAACTCTGGCTCCAACAGCCATTGCCGGAGGCCATAGTCGTCCTGGGTGCCGGGCGCAACCTGGAGGCGGTCGAATACGACGGCAAGATGAGTGCCAGCACCGAACTGGAGCGCCTCAATTACGCCGCCTACCTGCACCGCAAGACCGGCCTGCCGATCCTGGTGTCCGGCACTGACCAAGAAGCCACCTTCATGCAGGAAATCATGGCAAACACTTTCCAGGCCCCCATCCGCTGGCAGGACAGCAGCAGCCACACCACTTGGGAAAATGCCGAGTTTTCCGACCGGATACTGGCGCAAGCAGGCATCCATTCCGCCTGGGTGGTCACCCAAGCCTGGCATATGCCACGCGCCATGCGCGCCTTCAGCAACCGGCAGGTGCAATATTTCCCCGCCTCCACCACCTATGGCAGTTGCAACTTCTGGCGGCATGAATGGATGTGGTGGACACCGCAAGCAACCGCCCTGTCACGCAGCCAGACAGCCCTGCACGAATGGTTGGGTTTGCTGGCGTATGACTGGCGGCATTAGGCCCATGGTGATTGCGGAGAGGGGCAATCACCACGAAAAAATGGCGTATGGCTGCCCTTTCGGGGCTGCCTGAATCACCTGTAGCCATAAAGCAGCGGAAAATTCCTGTGGAAACGGCTAAACTTGGTGGCTACCAAACCGGCGAGCACATTACCCAAGGGAGCAACAATGGCTTTTGGCAAACTGACGATCGACTGGCGCAGCACTATCGCAGCAGTATGGCGTTCCAATCGGCACTTTCTGAAACCCATCCGCAATGTGGATTTGGTCAACCCTGACACACTATTGGGCATTGACGAGCAAAAAGACGCCATATTCCGCAATACTGAACATTTTCTGCGCGGCAAGCCAGCCAGCCATGTCTTGTTGTGGGGTGCACGCGGCGTTGGCAAATCCTCCCTGATCAAGGCTGTCCTCACCCGCTACCATACGTATGGCTTGCGCATGATCCAGATTTCCAAGGACGACTTGGGCGTGTTGGTTGATATTACCGATGAAATCGTTGATTCCCACCACCGTTTCATCATCTACTGCGACGACCTGACCTTTGAGGAAGGCAAAGGCGAATACCGCATGCTGAAAAGCACCATGGAAGGCACGCTGGAAAAGCCGCCGGAAAATGTGCTGATCTACGCCACCTCAAACCGCCGCCACCTGATGCCGGAGCGCATGTCCGACAACCACGCCACCACCTACATAGACGGTGAAATTCACCCCGGTGAAGCGGTTGAAGACAAATTGTCACTGGCAGACCGCTTTGGCCTGTCACTTTCCTTCCGCACCATGCACAAAGACACCTATTTGGACATCGTGGACAAATTATTCAAAGGCCGGGTGCAAGATCAGGAGTTGCTGCATCAGGAGGCATTGGCTTTCGCCATCGGACGCGGCGGCACCAGCGGACGGACAGCAAGACATTTCTTCAACCATTGCCAAACTGACCTGAACTGACATGGCGCACAACAGCAACACTTTCGGCATGACCCTTCCTGGAGCGTTCCCTACGGTTTTCTTGACTGGACTGCTGGCTTTGGGTCTTGGGGGATGCGGCGCAACCACGCCGGAGAAAGAAACCTTGGCGGCACAGCAGCCAACTTCCGGCACAGAAACTGCAACTGACCCTGCCGTTGCAGCGCCGACAGAAACGGCAACCGCCGCACAAGCCGCAGCGCCCCCTTTGTCCCAGGCAGAACTGAACACAAAACTGTGGGACGCCGCTCGGGCTGGCGATGCCAATACAGCCGCCAACCTGTTGCAACAAGGCGCTGATGCCAAGACTGCGACGGCTTCCGGCGAAACCGCGCTGCACGCCGCCGTTGCAGCGGGTTCCCTACCAACCGTCACATTGCTGGTCGCCCATGGTGCCAATGTCAACGCAGCCACCAACAATGGCTGGACACCGCTGCACCATGCCGCCCGTTTCAGCCGCCCGGACATCGCCAACTATCTGCGGCAACAAGGCGCTGACCCCAAAGCGGCCACCAATGGCAATCCACCCAAGACCCCCGTCCAGATGGCGCTAGATCAAGGCGACCTGCGTACCGCACGCATTCTGGGATATTAAGATTACGAGGATCAATCATGAAATGGACTGTATTTTTTCTGACCTTCGCCCTCTTGGCTGGTTTGACCGCCTGCACACAAGAAACCCAAAACAAAATCGGGCGTGAAATCAACAACTGGACTGGGGTCAATGGTGTCCTGGAGGTTTATGCAGGCGACAAGCTGGTCAGGCGATTCCTAAAAGTCGACAAACTAAGCACGGCATCCGGTACCACGGGTAATGCTGAACGCCCCTACCGTTTTGGCTACGGCATTCTTGACGCCAATCTGAATGGCGTTGTGGATCCTGGCGAGAAAAGGGTCTATTTCGAATTCAGCGACTACTCGACATCCTATGTGTTCTTTGAAAATCCTGCCTGAGCACTCAAGCGGGGGACTCCAATATAATAATGGCAAACGGAGCGAATACATGTTGCGGACAAGATTGGGCATTGGCATCGTGGTGTTGCCACTGTTGCTGAGTGGGTGCGGGGAGGACGCCAACAGCAACAAATCCTCCCCCTTGGCAGAACAATCAGCAGCCCCAGCCCTCAATAGCTACACCATTACGGCAGGTTCAGCTGGCCCTGTGCAACTAGGCATGCCTTCATCAGAAATCCTGGCCGCCATGCCCGGCGTCGCCGCTGGTGTGGAGCTGGATGGCGAAGGCATTGAATGGATGACCCTGACGCTGAATGGCGAAACCCTGATGAACGTCATGCTGGACAAAAACACCCATGCCGCCAGCCTGATCCGGGTGCTCAGTCCCCGTTTCGTCACCGAGCAAAACGTCAGGGTAGGGGAAAACCTGCAAAGCGCCGGGGAAAAGCTGGGTGGCCTGACTGAAATCCAGTGGACAGAGGTTGAATCCCGCGAATTCGCCACCTTCACCAATGCGCCAGCCAGCATGGTTTTTCAGGTGATCAGCAACGATGGGACCACAGCAGGCGTCTACAACAAAGGGGAAACCTCCACCACCATTGCATCCGCATCCGCCACCATCCACTCCATCTGGTTGATGACGGAGTGATCATTTCTTCCGGGCGCGTGGATGAGCCTGGTCATAGACGCTGGCCAGATGCTGAAAATCCAGGTGGGTATAAATTTGGGTGGTGCTGATGTCGGCATGCCCCAACATTTCCTGCACCGCCCGCAAATCTCCGGAGGATTCCAGCAAGTGGCTGGCGAAAGAATGGCGTAACTTGTGCGGGTGGACATGTTGCTCCAACCCTTGCTGCAAGCGCCAATGATTGAGACGGTATTGGATACTGCGTGGATGCAGGCGGGTTCCCAACTTGCTGACAAACAACGCCGTTTCCCCGCAAGCCGCCAATACACCGCGTTGACGCAACCACTCCTGTAGCGCCTGCAAGGCGATACGGCCCACTGGCACGTAACGGTGCTTGCCGCCCTTGCCCAACACCCGCACCTGCTGCTGTCCAACATCCCCAACATCCAACCCCGCCAGTTCCGACAGGCGCAGGCCGGAGGAATACAACAACTCCATCAACGCCCGGTCACGCACCGCCAGTATGTCATCAACCTCGATCGCCAACAGCTTGTCCAGCGTTTCCACATCCAGCGTATCCGGCAGCTTACGGACATGTTTGGGGGATTGCACATCCACCACAGGGTTATATCCGATCAGCCCTTCCCGCAGCAGGAAACGGTAAAAACGGCGGATCGACGACAACTTGCGTTGCAAGCTCTTGCCAGACAGCCCATTACGGTGCAAGTGGCTGATCCATTGGCGAACTTGCCAAGTTTGGACGGCGTTGATGCTGGCCTCGGCGGGAGCCGCCTGTTTTTCCAGCCAACGGATGAAATCGCGCAAGTCGCGCTCGTAACTGTCAATGGTGCGCGGCGAATAGCGCTTTTCGCTGAACAAATGATGATGATAACGTGACAGGATAGAATCGATGGTGTCCATCACCTCAAGCGCCAGCCTCAACCGTATGCAGCGGCGGCTCCAGATAGCGCGACAGCGCCCGCGCCACCAGCCCGCCAAGCTGGCCAATGAACAAAGTGCCCATCCCTGGATAAAAGCGTGCCTCGTTTTCGCTGCCCAGTGCCAGCACACCGATTTCACGGGCCTCGTAAAGCGGGATCAGGACAGCAGATTTGATGGACACGCCCTCCTCGCCAAACAGGAACGTCTGCTGGCGTGGGCGTAACCTGCCGCACACTGGCTGGCGTTTGCGGAACAAGGTGGCCAATTGCTTGAGGGATTTGTCATCCGGGTCGATGAAATGCAACCCGTCCCGCGAACGCCCCCGGCCAATCAGGCGCAACACCACGCTGTCGGCCTTGAAATCCCCGCGCAACATGTCATTGCAGGTCGCCACCACATCATCCAGGCTATCGCAGGTCATCAGCTCCAAGGCCAGATGGTGCAAGCGGGCGATCACATGCTCGCTATCGCGGGCAGCCTTCAACATTTCGGCCTGCCGTTCCTGCAACTCACGGTAACGTTCACGCTGGCGCTGCACCAGCCGCTCCAACAGGGAAACCGCCTGCCCAGTATGCGGGTGCGGTAGGCTCAGGCAATCCAGCAAATCCTCATGCTCGCGGAAAAAATCAGGATGCGCCCGCAACCATACAGCAACTTGCCCTGCGCTGATGTCCCTGTCCACCTGTTCATTTTGTGTGCTCATACTGTGACTGTTCCCCTGAATACCGTTTCCGCCGGCCCCGTCATCCACACCGGCTGCCCTTCACCCTGCCACATTATCTGTAGGTGCCCGCCACGCAATGCGACAGTGACCTGAGCATCCAGCAACCCTTGGATACGGCCCGCCACCACAGCGGCGCATGCGCCTGTCCCACACGCCAGCGTCTCGCCTGAACCACGCTCAAACACCCGCAGCCGGATGCTGCCCGGCCCCATTACCTGCATGAAACCGGCATTCACCCGATTGGGAAACGCCGGGTGCGTCTCCAGTTGGGAACCCAGCATTGCAACTGGCGCATCATCCACATCCGCCACTTGCAGCACAGCATGCGGATTACCCATCGAAACTGCTGCAAATGATACCATTTTTCCCGCCATTTCCAGAGTATAGAGCGTTTGCCTCCGTTCGGAAATGAACGGGATACGGGCAGGCTCCAGTTCTGGCACGCCCATATTCACGGTGACCTGCCCATCAGGCTGGATTTGCAGCACGATCCGGCCTGACGCCGTCATCACCGGAATGGTGGTTTTCTGCGTCAACCCTTCATCATGCACAAAACGGGCGAAACAACGTGCGCCATTGCCGCATTGCTCCACTTCGCCGCCATCAGCATTGAAAATCCGGTAACGGAAATCAGCGTCATCACCCGTATATGCCTCCACCAGCAGAACCTGATCACAGCCGACCCCGAAATGCCGGTCAGCTATCCGACGGACTTTGGATGCATCCAAAAACACCTGCTGACGCACGCCATCCAGCACCACAAAATCGTTGCCTGTCCCCTGCATTTTAGTAAAGCGAAGTTCACTACCGGCCATACACTGGAATTCCCGTCATCCTAAAAATGCCAGTATACAAAGATATGGAGATTCAGCAATTTTGATGATATGTTACAGCCCTTCTAGTTTTGGATCGCATCGTATTTAACTGAGATCAGGAGAGGAAAAATGTCTGATTTTAAACAAGAACTGGACGCACGCGGCTTAAACTGCCCGCTGCCGATCCTTCGCACCAAAAAAGCCATCAATGGCCTGACTTCCGGCGAAATTCTGAAAGTTATCGCCACCGACCCAGGCTCCGTCAAGGACATGGAAGCGTTCTGCAAGCAAACTGGCAATGAAATGGTCAGCAGCAGCGAAGCAAGAGGCGAATACACGTTCATGATCAAGAAAGCGTAACAGTTCCGGCAGGGGCGAATGGCTTTCGCCCCTATTAATAATAATCCTGCATGAATCCCGATCCAAAATTCTGCAAAATCCTCACTGAACTCGACACCCGCCGCTCCCGGCATTTGTATCGCCGCACCCGCGTGGCCGATTCCCCACAACAGCCGCACATGACCATCGATGGCAAGCCGATGCTGTCCTTCTGCAGCAACGACTACCTGGGGCTTGCCAGCCATCCGGACGTGATCCGCGCCTTCCAGCAGGCAGCGAACGAATACGGCGTCGGCAGCGGAGCCGCGCACTTGGTCAACGGCCATTCCCGCCCTCACCAACAATTGGAAGAAGCGCTCGCGGCCTTCACCGGGCGTGACCGCGCCCTGCTGTTTTCCACCGGCTACATGGCAAACCTTGGCGTCGCCAATGCGCTGTTGGGCAAACGCAGCGATATTGTTTACGCAGACCGCCTCAACCACGCCTCACTGATCGACGCGGGGCTGTTGTCCGGCGCAAAACTGGTGCGCTACCCGCATAATGACACCATCAACCTCGGCAAGCGCCTGTTGGCGCACGACAACCCGGAAGCCACCCGCCTGATCATGACCGACGGAATATTCAGCATGGATGGCGACGCCGCGCCTGTGCGCAAACTGGCGCTGATGGCGCGCACGCACGACGCCTGGCTGATGGTGGATGACGCACACGGCATCGGCGTCCTGGGGCCGACCGGCGGCGGGCTACTGGAAGCCGAAGGGCTCACCCAAGCTGACGTGCCAATCCTGATGGGCACACTGGGCAAGGCGCTGGGCACGGCGGGCGCATTCGTCGCTGGAGACGGCGACCTGATCGAATACCTGATCCAGACCGCCCGCACCTGGATTTACACCACCGCCCAGCCGCCCGCCGTGGCCGCCGCGACCCTCACCAGCCTGCAACTGGCGCAGACGGAAAACTGGCGGCGGGAACATTTGCAGGCGCTGATCCGGCAATTCCGGCAAGGCGTGGAGCAACTCGGCCTGCCATTGCTGCCGTCCAACACACCGATCCAGCCTATCCTGGTCGGCGGCAGCGAACAGGCGCAGGCCATGAGCCACAAGCTGGAAGGACGCGGCATTCTGGTGACCGCCATCCGCCCGCCGACAGTGCCCCCCGACACGGCGCGGTTACGGGTCACCTTGTCGGCGGCGCATTCAGCAGCGGATGTGGAACGCCTGCTGGAAGCACTGGCGGATTCAGCCGCCTAAGCATCCCTTGTTGGGGCTGGCGCATGAAACGTCCCCAATTGCCCCAGCAGCACGGTGGCGTAAGCCCCTGGCGGCAGTTCAAACGACAGTTTCAAGGTGCTGCCATCCACCCTTTCAAAACCAATGTCCCCCACCCGGATGCGCAAGGCGCGGCGCTCTTGCTTCAAGCCCTGCTTTTCCAGACCGGCGCAGAAAACCGTAAAGGCGTCCGCCTGCGCCTGCTCCAGGTCGCGGGCGACGGCTTGCGTCTCCAGCTCCCCCCTGCCCCACAATGCGCCAGTCGGGTGGATTTCCAACGCATCCAGCCGCTGTTGGAGCTCGGGGCTGGCGTCATCCGCAAACCAGGCGCTCCCACCATCAAACATGAAAATGTCGCCGGGCAACCGCTGGCACCAGGAGCCTTGCGCCACCCTCGCCGCCAGGATGTGGTTGAACACCCATGAACGGGCGGCGGACAGATACAAGCTACGCTGGTTGCGCTGCTTCGGTTTAAATTCGCCCTGGAACCAGCGCTCCGCCTTCAGCAGGTTGCCGAAGTTATGGCCGAAACGCTGTTCGCCATAGTAATTGGGCAAGCCGTACTGGGCAATTTGCTGGCAGACCTGTTCCGCCTCGGCGAAGTCGCCCGAGCAATCCCGCAGGGTAAGGGTGAAACGGTTCCCCACCAGCGCCCCGCGCCGCAGCTTGCGGTCATGGCGTTGCTGTTGGAGGATGACAAGCTCCGGCGGCAGGGCGGAAAAATCCGGGTCAGCCCTGCCGGGCAGTTGCAGGCTGAACCATTGGGTGGCGACGGCATGACGGTCTTTCAAACCGGCGTAGCCAACGTCCGCTGCTGGCACGCCCGCGCAACGGGCAAGCTGGCCAGCGGCCCAGTCGGTATTGGCGCCGGTTTTGCGCACTTGCAGCCACAGATGTTCGCCGCTGCCGCTCAAGGCGATGTCCATCTGTTCGTCAACGATAAAATCTTCCGCCAAGGTGCGGAACGCCCCCTGCAATGGCGCTGGGTAAGCGCGGGCGAATGGGGTTGCAGCGTAGTCGGTAGTGTTCATGCGCAAACTATACCAGCCACAGGGTCAGGCTTAACAGCACGCCATGCAGGATCATGCTGGCGATGGTCATTTTGATGGCTGGCTCCAGCAGCGGCGGCTGGGTGGCGTATTGCCGCAGCAACATCCCGGCCTTCGCGGACAGCACCAGTGGCGGCAGGCTCAACAGCGACCAGACCGGCAACGCCGCCGCGACCACCAGCGCCAACAGGATCAGCGCCGCCAACATGACCGCCCCCAGATAAATTTTCGGCGCGTTGCCCAACCCCATGCGCACCACCCAATGGTGCTTGCCGCTGGCGGCGTCCGCCTGATGGTCGGGAAACTGGTTGATGAACAGGATATTCATCACCAGCAGCGCCACCGGCAGGCTGACCAGCACTGGATAGGCGGACATTTCCCCGGTTTGCACAAACCATGCGCCCAGCGGCGTGAGGATGCCGAAACCCAGCGCCACCGCCGGTTCGCCCAGCCCCCGGCTGTTCAGGCGCAGCGGCGGCGCGGAATAGCCCCAGCCGACCACCACGCCCGCCACGCCAATCCACAACAGCCCCATGCCGCTGGCCCAGGCCAGCCCGACGCCCAGCAGAATGGCGGCGGCCAGCAGCAGGGAGCCGAACTGGAAGGTTTCCCCTGCATCCAACACGCCGTTCTGGATAAAACGGCTGCCACCGGTAAAGGGGAAAATCCGCTGCGTATTGCGTTCATCCGTACCGTTTTCGTGGTCATAGTAATCATTGAGGACATTGACCGCCGCATGCACCAACGCAGCCGCCAACAGGGTCAGCAGCAGCAACAGGAAGCTGACCCTCCCGCCCCGGTGCGCAACGGCGGCCACCCCGATAAGCACCGGGATCAAACTGGCGGCGAGGAACCCTGGCCGGGTCGCCAGCCAGTAACGCAGCAAAGGTGTGTTCAGGAGGGTTTTGTCCGGTTCTTGCGCCATGGTTGCTCTGCCTGCCAGGAAAACCCCGGATTATACGCACGCCCATAGCCAGCCCGCGAAATTTTCCGTTATCATCCTGGCCATGAAATACCACGACCTGCGCGATTTTATCCAGCAACTGGAGAAAATGGGCGAGCTGAAACGCATCAGCGTGGAAGTCGACCCGCATCTGGAAATGACTGAAATTGCCGACCGCGTGCTGCGTTCCGGTGGCCCCGCCCTGCTGTTTGAAAAGCCGAAAGGGCATAGCGTCCCGGTGCTGGCCAACCTGTTCGGCACGCCGCGCCGCGTTGCGTTGGGGATGGGCGAGGAATCGACCGAAGCCCTGCGCGAAGTCGGCAAACTGCTCGCGCTGCTGAAGCAACCCGACCCGCCGAAAGGTTTCAAGGACGCCATGAGCGCCCTACCGATTTTCCGCAAGATCCTGGATATGGCACCGAAAACCGTCAGCAAGGCACCCTGCCAACAGGTGGTGCTGGAAGGCGAAGCGGTGGATTTGGGCAAACTGCCGATCCAGCATTGCTGGCCGGGGGACGCCGCGCCGTTGATCACCTGGGGCTTGGTGGTCACCAAAGGGCCGGAAAAAGCACGGCAAAACCTGGGCATTTACCGCCAGCAGGTGCTCGGCAAAAACCGCGTGATCATGCGCTGGCTATCGCATCGCGGCGGGGCGCTGGATTTCCGTGAGTTCCAACAGGCGCATCCGGGCAAACCGTTTCCGGTGGCGGTGGCGATTGGCGCAGACCCTGCGACGATTTTGGGCGCGGTGACGCCGGTTCCCGACACGTTGTCCGAGTATGCGTTCGCGGGGCTGTTGCGCGGTTCGCGGACGGAGCTGGCGCAGGCGGTCGGGGTGGATTTGCAGGTTCCGGCGGCGGCGGAATTCGTGCTGGAAGGCCACATTTATCCTGACGACCTGGCTCCTGAAGGGCCATATGGCGACCATACCGGCTATTACAATGAGATCGACAGCTTCCCGGTGTTCACCATTGAGCGCATCACCCACCGCAAAGAGCCGATTTACCACAGCACCTACACCGGGCGCCCACCGGATGAACCGGCGATCTTGGGCGTGGCGCTGAACGAAGTGTTCGTGCCGATCCTGCAAAAGCAATTCCCGGAAATCGTCGATTTCTACCTGCCGCCGGAAGGCTGTTCCTACCGCATGGCGGTGGTCAGCATCAGGAAGCAATATCCGGGGCACTCCAAGCGGGTGATGATGGGGGTGTGGTCGTTCCTGCGCCAGTTCATGTACACCAAGTTCATCATCGTGGTGGATGACGACGTGGATACCCGTAAGTGGGAGGATGTGATCTGGGCTATGACCACGCGCATGGATCCGGCGCGCGACACCACGCTGGTGGAGCATACGCCGATTGATTACCTGGATTTCGCCTCGCCAGTGTCGGGGCTGGGGTCGAAGATGGGGCTGGATGCGACCAACAAATGGCCGGGGGAAACCACGCGGGAATGGGGCACGCCGATTGTGATGGATGCGGCGGTCAAAGCCCGCGTGGATGGGATGTGGAAGACGTTGGGGCTATAATCCCCTTATCACCCAAGGCAAACACGGCACATGAAAAAGCTACCCATCGGCATCAGCACCCTCGCCAACTTCATCGCAGACGGCTACGTTTATGTGGACAAAACCCCGTATGTGCAAATGCTGACCGACAGGGGCAAATATTACTTCCTCTCACGTCCGCGCCGTTTTGGCAAGTCACTGCTGGTGGATACCTTGCACCAGTTGTTTGCAGGCAATGAGACCCTGTTTCGCGACTTGCACATCCACCCGCACTGGGATTGGGCAGTGCAATACCCCGTCATATCCATCAGCTTCGCCGAGGGGCTATTGGAAAGCCGCACCGCGTTGGAACGGCGTATCCAGCAAATCCTGGAATTGAACCAGGAACAATTGGGGGTCAGTTGCCGCCACCATCAAGACCCTGCCGCCTGCTTCGGTGAACTGATCCGCAATGCCAAAGCCAAATACGGGCGCGACGTGGTGGTGTTGGTGGATGAATACGACAAACCCATCCTTGACAATATCACCCATCCAGAGGTTGCGGCTGAAATGCGCAACGGGCTACGCGACCTGTATTCGGTGATCAAGGGGCAGGATGCCAATATCCGTTTTGCCTTCCTCACCGGGGTCAGCAAATTTTCCAAGGTCTCGCTGTTCAGCGGCCTGAACAACCTGGAAGACATCACCCTTGACCCGCGTTACAGCGCCCTGTGCGGCTATACCCAAACCGAACTGGAACACCATTTTGCCGAACACTTGCAAGGCACGGACATGGCAATGGTGCGGTCATGGTACAACGGCTACAACTGGCTGGGGGAAAGCGTTTATAACCCGTTTGATGTGCTGCTGTTTATTGCCAAGGGCAAAAAGTTTTTACCGTACTGGTTTGAAACCGCAACCCCGTCGTTTCTGGTGGATATTTTGCGCACCCGCCCGTTTTATCTGCCCGACCTCGAAGCCGTGAACATGGATTACAAGGCTTTGGGGGATTTTGATGTGGACAAGATTCATCTGGAAACCCTGTTGTTCCAGACAGGCTACCTGACGATCAAGCGGGAAATGGTGGATGTGCCGGGCAGTTTGCCGGAATACGCACTGACTTATCCCAACAATGAAGTGCGTTATAGCCTGATGGGGTATCTGCTGGACAACTACCTCACGGATACCCGCCCGGAACGCAGCGCCATCCGCCAAGCACTGATCCGCAATGATTTTGCCACGCTGGAACGCCATTTCCGCGCCCTGTTCGACAATATTGCCCACCAGAATTACACCAACAACCCGATAGCCAACTACGAAGGTTATTATGCCTCTGTAATGTACGCTTTCCTGTGTTCCCTCAGCCTTGACACACGCGCCGAGGAAAGCAGCAACAAGGGACGGGTGGATATGGCCTTACGCTTGCCCTTTATCAATGGGGCAAAACGGGTGTATATCTTTGAATTCAAGATGGTGGATGGCACAGAAGGTGATGGCAGCGCAATGGCGCAAATCAAACAGCAGGATTACGCCGCGCCCTACCGCGATGGCCAGCACCGCATCTTTTTGGTGGGGATGGAGTTTAGTGCGCAAGTGCGGAATTTTGTAGGGTTTGAGTGGGAAGAAGATGGCAGCTCCCCCAACAGATGACCCGAGAAATCCACGCGGGAGTGGGATATACCGATTGTGATGGATGCGGCGGTCAAATCCCGCGTGGATGCAATTTGGGAGCAACTTAAATTGACCTGAACCCAGGACAAACCAACGCCCTCTGCCCCACACTGGCGTGAGCGCTGAAGCCTTCCACTTCAGGGAAGGAATTTCATATCACTTCTGCCGAGATTGAAGACAGCGCACCCTTGAAACTCCCTCCAGCAACTCTCCGGGATATTGGCCTCCAGCAATTCCTCCGGCGTAAAATCCCGGGTGACATCAATATCGGCAGGCAATCTGAGTAGCTTGCCCAGATGGGCACCGATATCTTTCCGGCCAAAGAGACGGACATGATCATGCTGCCCGAAACGCTGGCAGCGTTCCGCATAGCTGAGATCCTGAAAGTTTTCCTCGTATTTGCCGGGCGTGAACGGCACCACGAAAAAGTGGCGGCCGCTATCCTTGAGCATCCTGTGCAAATGGAAAAGGGTATAGGCGATATTGCAAGGGACGTGTTCCAACACATGGCTATGCAGGATCAGGTCAAATTCACGGGACGGCTGACTCTCCAGATCGCTTAAATCTATTTTGATGCAGTTTTCCACAAACGGGTAGCGGTCAGGGCTGATGTCCGCGACGATATAGTTTTCCTTGTTGATGCGCTTTGCCAATGCCTGGTACAACCCCAGTTCCGGGGCGATGTGCAGCACCTTGTGATGCGGAGCCAACGGCAGCCGTTGCAGGTAAAGCCATAGCAGGCGTGTCCTTTCCAAGGAAAAGCATTGTGAACACTGGACATTTTTCCTTGAACTCATGTCAACGAATTCATCATTTCCACACAGGTTGCATCGCATAAGAACTCCTTGAGGAAGACAATCCGGCCACGGGCATAGCGACTCTTCCTGCCATCGTGTGCTGGGCTATATTCGGGATTCGGGAGTGGATAATGCCGCCAAGCAGGCGACAGTCAGAGCATTCCCCCTTGCTGGAAAGCGACGAATATCCTAGCACAGATTCTGGACCATCCGCACAGCGTTGCCATCATCATCGGGGCAGGTTTCATGAAAAATAGCCCCCTGCCCCGATGTTCAAGCAGCAGGCCGGGCGATTGCTTCCCAACCCGCCCTCCTGTGCTGCGTCAAGCAGCTGATTTCAGCTCAGTTTGATGTGTATTGGCTTCCAGCGCGGCGGCCAACACATCTTCCACCGTTTCCAGCCAGATGACCTGCAATTGCCCACGGGCATTGGCGGGCACGTCTTCCCAATCCCGGCGGTTGCGGGCAGGCAGCAGCACGGTGTGGATACCGGCGCGCAATGCAGCCAGGCATTTTTCCTTCACCCCGCCAATCGGCAGCACCAGCCCGCGCAGGCTGATTTCGCCGGTCATGGCGACATCGCTGCGCACTTTCTGTTCGGTCAACAGTGAAACCAGCGCAGTGAAGATGGAAACACCGGCGCTTGGCCCGTCCTTGGGGATCGCGCCAGCAGGGACATGCAGGTGGATGTCGATTTCCTCAAAGACCTGCTGGTTGATACCCAGCTGTCTGGCACGTGACTTGATCAGGCTGAGGGCAGCCTGAGCACTTTCCTTCATCACGTCACCCAACTGCCCGGTAATGGTCAGGCGGCCTTTGCCGGGCATTTTGGTGGTTTCGATGAACAGGATGTCACCGCCAACCGGTGTCCAGGCCATGCCGGTAGCGACCCCGGGCGTACTGGTACGCATCGCCACTTCGCTTTCAAAACGTTGCGGGCCGAGGATGGCGTGTAGGTCATCCGGGCCGATATTGACCTGTATGGTTGTACCTTCGGAAACCTGCATGGCGGCGTGGCGCAGCACTGAGCCGATTTCACGCTCCAGATTGCGCACGCCAGCTTCGCGGGTGTAACCCGTGACGATGGCGCGCAGGGCGTCTTCGCTGACCTGAGCCTGTTCTGAGGTCAGGCCATTGGTTTCCAGTTGGCGCTTGAGCAGGTAACGCTTGGCGATTTCGACCTTTTCGTCTTCGGTGTAGCCGGGCAGGCTGATGATTTCCATACGGTCGCGCAACGGCCCTGGGATTGCGTCCAGCACATTGGCGGTGGCGATGAACACCACTTTGCTCAGGTCAAACGGCAACGCCAGGTAGTTGTCGCGGAACGTGCCGTTTTGCGCCGGGTCTAGCACTTCCAGCAGCGCGGACGCCGGGTCGCCGTGGAAACCGCCACTGCCGAGCTTGTCGATTTCATCCAGCATAAACACCGGGTTGCGGGTTCCGGCCTTGCGCATTTCCTGGATGATATTGCCGGGCAGCGCGCCGAGGTAGGTGCGGCGGTGTCCACGGATTTCGGCTTCATCATGGGTGCCGCCGAGGCTGGCGCGCACGAACTGCAAACCGAGCGCACGGGCGATGCTTTGCCCCAGCGAGGTTTTGCCGACACCGGGGGGGCCTGCGAAGCACAAGATCGGGCTGCGGCCTTCCGGGTTCAGTTTGCGCACCGCGAGGTATTCGAGGATACGTTTCTTGATCTTGTCGAGGCCGTAATGGTCGGCGTCCAGCACTGCGCGTGCTTTGGCTATGTCGATGTTTTCCTCATCCAGCTTGCTCCAGGGCAGGTCGACCAGCCAGTCGAGATAGGTGCGGATCATGGAATATTCGCCGGACGCTTCGGACATTTTTTGCAGGCGCTTGAGTTCCTTGGCGGCCTGGTCGGCGGCTTCCTGCGGCATATTGGCGTCGGCAATGGCCTGGCGCAATTCCTCGATTTCGGCGTCGTTGCCATCGTCATCGTCGCCCAGCTCTTTCTGGATGGCCTTGAGGCGTTCACGCAGCATGAATTCGCGCTGACGGGCATCCATCGACTGCTTGGTCTGTTCGTCGATTTCGCGGGTCAGCTTCAACACTTCGAGCTGCTGACGGACGTGGCCGGAAACTTTGTCGAGGCGTTCGCGCAGATCCATGGTTTCCAGAATCCGCTGCTTTTCCTGCGGGCTGATGTCGAGGAAATTGCTGACCAGATCGGCCAGCGCCCCTGCCGACCCCATGCCCTGGATAGCGGCGCTGATTTCCGGCGGCGCTTGCGGCAGAAGCTGTACGGTCTCGATGGATTTTTCCTGCAAATGCCGCATCCGCGCCTGGATGTCGGAATCGGAGCCGTCTTCTTCCGGCAACACTTCGACATGTGCGGCCAGGTAGGGACGGCTGCTGACGTAATCGAGCACGCGGAAACGTTCCTCGCCTTGCACAACCAGGTGGTGGGTGCCGCCTGGCGTGGTGACGTAGCGCAGGATGTTGGCGATGGTGCCGGTGGCGTACAGGTCGCTGCCTTGCGGCTCGTCGATTTCAGGGTGGCTTTGCAGCAGCAGGCCGATCTTGCGGCCACTGTTGACGGCTTCCTGCGCGGCGGCCAGTGATTGCTCGCGGCCAATGGTGATGGGGATCGCCATGCCGGGGAACAGCACGACATTGCGCATGGGAATGAGGATCAGGGCGTCACTCACAGCGGTTTGCGTGTTGCTGGCACAGGCGCTTGCAGAGGCCTGCAAGGTTTTATCGGTATCGTTCATTCACTTTCCTCAAATTTTGCGCAGGTGCATTTGCAGGCAGCCGTGCCTGATGCTGTGGCTGACCAGTTCGTACTGGCCGTGCGGCAGCAGGATGCGGCGTTCGAAACGTCCGTAGGGAAGCTCCAGCCGGTGGATGCGCACACCTTGAGTCTGGCGTGGCAATGGGCGCACGCCGCTGACCACGATCTGGCCGCTGTTGAGGTGGACTTCCACCCGTTCCGGCTCAACGCCGGGCAGGGCGACAGTCACCAGCACAGCGTCACGGGTTTCGATCATATCGACGGGCGGTTCCCAGGTGGGCGTCTGGGAAGGTAGGGGGCGGAAGCACTGGCGCTGGAGGCGTTCGGCCTCAGCCAGCAGTTCGAAGGCTTCGCTCCACATCCGGTTACTAGGGCGAAATGGCATGATCTTGACCTATCGCATGGTTGATGTTCATGGTAGGAAGATCGGGGTGGGATTGAGAAATTTCAATACCGAACGGTAATAACCAAGTGGAAAAGTAGGGATTGTTGTGTGGCTAGGGGTGTTTGCTGATTTCCACCCGCTCACCGTCAGTTACCAGCAGCCACGCGCTGAGTTTGGGCAAGGCCATAATGGCGGGCAATTGCAGGTAGCCCTGGATTTGTGTGACACCTTCTTGTTTTTTGCTCTCCCAGCCTTTTTCTTTGTCACCTTTTTTGCTGTATTTCAGCTCAATCAGATGTTGGTGGTTGACCTTGTACGGGCTGCGCTCCAGCAGCAGGATGTCGGGGTACTTACGGTTCATTTCCCGCTCGCTCTGGATGAAATAGGCGGGCGACTGGTAGAGCAAGGCCAGCAGGATGGTCTTGATGTGCTCTTCATCCAGCCACAAGGAGTCACGGTTGGAAAGCAGTTGCAGCACCCGTTCCAGTTCCGTCACCAGCGGCTGGATGTCATCGCGCAAGGCCAGCGTTTCCACCGCCACCAGCAAAGCACGGTCGGGGATGCTGATCTGGTTGCGGCGTTCCAGTTCCACCTTGAAGTATTGGAAATACAGTTCGCGCATCACCTGATTGGGGATGACGAACACTTCGCCCGCCAGGGTTTCATGGCGCAGGGTGACAAAGCCCATGTAGGCCAGCAGGCTGATGAAATCGTCGCGGTCAAAGCCCTTGTCAAAATCAAACTTGCGCCGCTGCTGGGCGGTCACTGTCCCCTGGTTGAGCAATTCGTCCAGTACTGCAAAGTTGGCGTCGCGGTCGCCAATGCTGAACATCGCCAATATCTTGCCGTAATCAGAGGCAATATTGTCATCCAGCATTTTCTTCGGGTAGGCGCAACGTCGATAGTCAAACGTGTTCAGGAAATACAGCACCATGTTGGCGTTGTAGACGGTTTCAGCGGCATCGGCGTGGAAGCGGTAGCCGTTGTACCAGTCGGTCACAATGGCCAGCAGTTGCCCCTGATCTAGCGGGCAGGCTTGCGCCATCGGTCGCAACAGGCTGGCGACTTCTTGCCGGGTGAAACCCACCGCCTCGTTGAAGGCTTCGGTCAGGGACAGGTTCTGGCCAATATTAAAACCACTGGTCATGCTGTCGAGCATGATCGGGGTCACGCCGGTGACAAACATGCGGTCAACGACACCCTGTTGGGTGGCGGTCTTGATGGTTTCGTAGAAACTGCGCACAAATCCACCCTTGCCCATGATTTGCTGGAACAGTTTCAGGTCATCCGCCAGGATGGCGTTGGCAAAGTGGTCGTATTCATCAATCAGCAGCAGGATTTTGCACCCTGACATCAGGGTGAAGAAATGCTCCAGTTTGGCTTCGGGGGAAGACTTGAGGCTTATCTCCGCTGCCATTTCCGGCGCGAAGCCGTAACGCCTCAGAAAATCTTGCAGGCTGGTTTCAATCTTTTCACCAAAGCGCTGGTAGATGGCAGGCTCGCCACCACGGGTGTCAATGCCGCTGAATTCCATGAACAGCACCTGATAGCTGCTTTTCAGCGGGGTGGGGTGCTGGCCGATGTAAAGATGGCCGAACAGCGTCTCGAATTCAGCCTGATGGCGAATATCGTAGTAATACCACAGGCTCGACAGCAGCAGGCTTTTGCCGAAACGGCGCGGGCGCAGCAGGAAATGGTAGCTGCCAGCAGCCTCCAGTTGCGCGATATACGCCGTTTTGTCGATGTAGACATAGCCGCCGCTGATCACTTTTTTGAAATTGCTTTCGCCGTAGGGAATTTTCAAGGTCATACTGCGCTTGCCGGTCGTGTCCATGCTGGCAGTTTAGCATAGGCTTTCCCCATCATTGCTGTCTGGGCACTATAACGCACGTCTACCAAGGTCACAGTGGACAGAGGGCTACCTTAAAAACACTGGAGTTATGCAGTTCAGATTACCGAATCAGTCCTCTTTTTCTGGGGGCGGTAATGCACCACCAGTCAATGGCAGGCCATTAGCTATTGCAGTACGCCTATCTCCAAGCCCACTGTACTTGATACAGTCGCCTGCAACCACTACAAAATACCCTGCCTCATAATCGCTTGAATAGTTTCCAGTTGTGGGATGTTTTTGCCCCATTTGATGTAGCAATTCATGGAAAATTGTTCCTGCAAATGCTATCCCTGCTTTATTTGTATTATAGTTTTTCGTAAATTCTTCTATTTTGTTCAAGTTAAGCTCTATTTTTGGCTCCCCAGTCCAATGTAAAGCATCAGAAGTCCCCCAAAGTTTTTTTTCTGGTACAGTACGTCCAATAGAGCTACTACTACGGTAAGAGTAAAAATTTATAGTCGGCCATTTTTTTACACCAATTAGTGCGCTGAAATCGAGCCATGACTGTTCTTGTAGATTTGTCCATAGCCCACTGCTATAGCTAAAGTAATTTATGTGATTGGCAATGCAAGAGCGTACTTCACTGCGTTGCATTTGTTGTGATACATGATTCATGGCAGCTCTAATCACTTGCTTATGTTGCTCTGCAAACTCAAGGTTTTTATCTGGTGTATTGATTGTAGTACAGCTTTGGCTATAACTGACACATTGTCCTAACACGCGAAGTGAGCAAGTATTAGTGCAATATGTCCTTTTTATCGGAGGATTATTATAAGTCCAGCTAATTTCTGTGGCTTGTGCAATATGAAACGGCAAAACTAAAAAAGGTAATAAAACTAGTGTTTTTGTTCGAAAGGTTTGAATACAAATCTTCATAAAATTACCTCATTGACTCATATTACAGTCGCAGTACGACTTAGCCAGCATGTTCATAGTCTCATTGATGTGCATGATTTCAATCTTCCGTACAGATGTACCGTACCATTTTTGGTTTGGCAGAAACCATCTTCTTCGCTGGAACAACGTACATCGACAGGCAATGGCGTGCGTTCGGCAAAGCGCCCCAGCAAGGGGGTAAGTTTCAGCATCAGATGTCATCAAGATGAAAACCTTATTGTCTGCTTTTTCACCTTGAAAGGCATAAATGCTAGATTTAGAAACACAACTTGAATGAAGTTGCAGAAAGATTTGATTTATTTATAGAGCCTGTTCCTAGCATACCACCAAGATCTGCCCTTAACCCTGTAATAGTAATTGGTGGTGAATTAATCCATCCATTAATTTTATCATATATGCTAATGGTAGAATCAGCATTATATAAAACAGGATATGGGCCATCTTGTACGTAACAATCTTGACCTGAAAATAGCGAGGTTTTATTTTGAACATCGTAAGGGTCATTCATATAGTCATACGCATAAATCTGATCTTCAGTAAATAACAGATACGAAACATCTGCCTGCCCATTAATAATACGTGTTGAATCCCACAAACCAAGAAGATCTGCTTTCGCAGCTAGTTTTGTCGTAGGCGTCGTAGGCGTCGTAGGCGTCGTTGTACTAGTACCGCCACCACCACCACCACATCCAACTAAAGACAACGCTGTTAAAATCGCCAATGATGCTGATACATTGTTCATAAGAGTCTCCTTTAAATAATTTCAAATAACTTAAAACACAGAAACGCTTCAGCCAAACCAGCCATAACCAAAGATAATAAACTCCGAATATAACCAAGCAACTCTGACAAGTTCCAGCATGCCTTATCAGTTAATAATACTTCTATAACGACAAGCAGCAAATACGATATTTTGCCTGCATATTTGTAATAACTGGATATATACCTAATGAGCCTCAGCTCAAAATAACAACTACCATACTTTGTATTCAAAACTTACAACAACTAGGTCTACGTATTTAACTTCAATTGCTTTCAAAATCACAATCCACATATTTTGAACAGTTATCAGGCAATCACACAATCCAAGACAAACTTAATCTAATGCTTTGTACGTATATCATTTTTCATACGAAAACCTGTTCCTTCTATAACATAAGGCATATTTCATCATCTTCTTAATCAGAGCTAGCATTGCTTCAAGGAAAATCTTTTCTATCTTTTGAAAACAAAACCCCAAAACAACCCATAGCCAGGAGGCCGCAATATTTTATTGCGGGAGTCTAAAATGAAAGCCACACTATTTAGTTTATTACTATTATCTTCTATTTCATCTTTACTGATTATCGAAGAAGCATCCGCAAGGCCAAGATATGCTAACGAGGTCGGCAAAAAATGTGCATTTTGTCACATAGGTGAAATGGGCAGCAAAAACTTTACATCAGATGGTTTAGAGTATTGTAAATACCTAAAGAAAAATGGAATTCTTCCAGCCAGCAGCTCTTGCACTAGAAAAGCTCTTGACCTTTATGATGCTTCAGGAAATTATATAGGAAACTATACTGTGTGCGTTCCTGATCCACCACCCTGTTAATCTATAATACTCCAGATAGTGCAATCTTTTATTATATGTCCATTAAATCAACTTACTAAAGAAACAAGCAAATTTATATGGAGGATGGAAGCTAGTCAGCTTTCATAAAACAATTATGTATACACCATCAAGATTTAAATTATTATTTTCTTCCATTACCCTATTTTTAGTTGCAGGAGAGGCATTAGGATTACCTACCTTCGGAAACAATTGCCAACAATGCCATGTCAATCAACCGCCAGACAAAGAATTAACTGCACTTGGCAAAAGTCAATGTTCTGCCTTAATATCCCAAGGGTTACTTCCCAGCTCAAGCTCTTGCGCATCCCAGAAATCCACCACAACACCAGCCCCAACTACCCCAACCACAACCCCAACGACATCAGAAAAATCGGATAAGGAAAAAAGAAAAGAAAAACGAGAGGAGGATATTTTAAGAATAGCTAGCATATTCATAGAGGGCATGATGAATCAGCCAAACCAACCAACCCAGGCAATCCAGCCAAACCAACCAACCCAGGCAATCCAGCCAAACCAACCAACCCAGGCAATCCAGCCAACCCAGGCAATCCAGCCAAACCAACCAACCCAGGCAATCCAGCCAAACCAACCAACCCAGGCAATCCAGCCAAATAATCAGTGTTCTGCTTGTAATATTAAAACACTTGATCTGTATGATTCTGCAAAAAACTACGCTGGAAGATATACTGTGTGTGTCTGCCGCTAAGTTACTACCTATCGATTCAGGCTAATCTATGGCAGAACATAACGCATGAATACTTTGTTCAAAAACTTGTTACCATTATTTATCTTATTGTTGTGCGAAAGAAGTGGGGCACTAGAAAAAGCTGATGGACAACAACCAATTCAAAAGTGCATTCATACAGCCATCAAAAATAGTACAGATTACGATTTATATTTTGATATAAACCCAACTGCATTTGGAAAGGAAAGCATATTAGTCAACCAAAAAATAAATCACGGCGATGTAGTATTCTTCTGTTTTAGTGATGACACCGTACCCTTGGGGATTGATAGAAACTTAAATATGCCTGGAGTGCAAATAGGCATTTTTGCACTGACTCCAGGCTGTTTTTTTGAAATTACTGAGAATATTGAAGAAGCAGGAATACTAGGCATTAAACTCGGTGATAGTGATGAAAAAGAGAGAATCGAAGACTGCGCTTACCTTCACCAATCACTATTTAATTATGCACAACCTTACCAATAGCCGCTACGATCCCTGTCATAACATATATAGATATAATCGCCGCCTACACTGTAATTTAAATCATATTCAAGCCGATAAGGGTTCTTACAAATATTTCGACTAGAAGTTGGGTGTGCTGTCACTTCTATCGAAGTAATTGGAGAACCAAAGTAATGGTAAGGATAATAATCCTGGTTGTGGGCAACGCATAAATAGATTGCAGATGTTATTTTTTTATCTACCCTAGCACCGCTATTCAGGTCTATATTGATTTTCTGATAGCCATCCGGACATTTATATCCAACAATAGCCAAACCAGTAACGGGTTTGTAACCCGGCGAACGGTAAATGCATAGATAAATATACTGACCCCCCGCCCCTCTATTCAAATCAACATTAATTCTACGGGAAGCCCATGGCTCACAATGATCGTTTGAATCAGAATAAGATGTGGTAGTGGGTCAGACCTGAATTTTGGCATGAATATCAATCCCGAATTCTACTTTGTTGATGAGCAATCCAATCACCGTATCATGCATCGTCTCATCCTTTGAAAAGCAGATGGTCTTACGCGCCAAACGCTTGACCCACGTTCGCAGGTTGAGGTTTTTCCGCTCGATTTTTTGGGTATTACGCTTGCCAACTTCGTGCAGGCCAGCGTCCAAATGGCGTTCGTAAGCGCCCCAGTCATCGGTATAATAACGGGCAATCCCAAAGGGGTCGAGCAGCGCTTTTAGCTGTTTAAAAACGACGTCTTTACGCTTCCCAAACACATAGGCAATAACGGTATTGGTCGCATGGTCAACCGCGTGCCACAACCAACGCTGGTTACTTTTCTTGCCGACAAAAGACCATTGCTCATCCAGTTCGGCCTTACAGACGGCTTCCAGCCTGACTTCCAGGCCACCCCTGCTTTCAGATGCCAGCGTGTAAAATTTCGGGTTTACCCGGGTGATTCCAGCCGCTTTTTTTTAGGGTGCTGATCACCGTGGTCTTGCTAATGCCAAGCACACGGGCAGTGTCCCGAATTCCACTGCTGTTAATCGCCATCTCAACAATCCGCCTTTTCATTCCGGGCTGGTAGGCCTTGTAGCGATAAGTCAACATAAAGCTTTTCGTTGGACAGTCGGGATTGCCACAACGGTAACGCCGTTCCCCACTGGCACTGTATCCGGCTTTCCTGATGTGGTTGCTGCCGCAGTCGGGGCAGACGATTTCTTGGTGACATGTCATGTGAGGGATTGTAATGTGTTTCTCAGGTCTGACCCACTACCTAAGATGTAACGCCAATGCCGGTAATTGGGTAATAGGGGTCATAGACCGTAGTCAGGCTTGCCGATGCCACACTCATAAGCAAGACTGCAAAACAGCTTATAAGTACTTTGGATATGCGCCAATACATAAAAATCCTCCTTGATGTGCGAATCCACATCAACTGAAGAGGCTCTCCCCAGCAATCCTTGCTTGCCGTCATCCTCCGCCCTTCCTTTGAGCATCAGAGCCTCCTTACTTTAATGACATTACGCTCTTGATCGTGAATGGAAAATATGACGCCATATGTAGACATTTGTAATATGTCCAAGATCGCTGTTATGACTTTTTGCTTATATAATTCAGCGTCTGCTACAACGCATGATCCAGGTAGTCAATGGACATTTGAATGTTGGGCTATACCCTCCCAGCCCAATTGGATGCTGACGCAGCTATAAAGCCCTATTTCTGATTCAATGGCCAGCTCAAAACCATTATGCAGGCATTCCCGTTGTACGAAACACAATCCCAACCCATGGCCATTGATTTTCGACGATTTCGCCACTTGTTGATGAATATCCGCCAATTGTTGCACTGACATGCCGAAACCATTGTCATAAACCATCAGCCGCAATTGCCTGTCTGCGGGATGGGCACTGATCC
>NZ_JAYMYJ010000087.1:0-12508 GCF_035668035.1 Candidatus Thiothrix phosphatis
CGCCCAGCAATTCCTTGCCGACCTGCAAGGCGCTGGCGACGTGGAAACCATCACCTCCATCCCAGTGTTCTGTTTCCCGTGTTCTGCTTATTCCATGTAATCGCCCATCTTGGGGGCGAACGGATCCATCACCACGATTTTGCCGTCCTTGATGCTGCGCATCAGGTTGTCGCCATGCAGATCCCAGTCCAGGTGTTTCTGGTTGTCGCGGTAGTACAAGCATAGCTTACGCATGTCTTCCGCCAGTTCGGCACCGTAGCGTTCGGCGACATAAGCCCATACCTTCAACCGGTCTTCTTTTTCCATCCAGTCGATTTCGTGGACGTGTTCCGTGAAAAATTCGGCGTCGGCCTCATCCAGATGCTCCAGCCGCTCCATGACGTAGATGATGCGGTAATCCGGCTCCTCAAAGGTGAACAGGTGGATGCAGGAAGGGTCGACCGGTTTGTCATTTTCATCAAGCACGCCTACGCGGCGGGCGAAAGGGACATTTTGCAGTTCATATTGCTGGATGGCGTCCAGAAAATATTCCAAACCCAACGACTGTTTTTCCAGTAACACATAATTCCGCCACGAATCGCTTTCAAGATCCGCGATGAAGGCGCGCTTGCATTTGGCGCATTTCAGCGAGAGCTTTTTGCCGCCATCGAAGCACTTCATTTCGTAGACTTTGGTGAGGAAAGTGTTCTCGCATTGGGGGCATTCCATCTGCTTGAACTTTCCGCTCAGGAAGCATTCCAGAATTTCTTTGCTTGAATCCTGTGTGTCCATGGTCAGTACTCTATTCCGTTTCTGAGAAGTAGGGAGGTGCCGAACTGGATAATGCCGGGAAAGTAGTCATCTATCCACAGTCCGACGCTGATTCCCTGGTGGAGCATGAATGCGCGCTTTTTTTTGCCATCTGTTGTGTATACCCGGATGCCGACATGGTGCAATTTGTCATGGATTTCAAGCAGGTTCTCATCTTCATCGGCGCGCAGGGTGCAGATGACTGGCTCCCAGTCACGGGTGCGGTACGCTTCAATCAGGCCGAGGTAAAAATCCACGTCGGCAGTGATGGTGTTATCGAAATCAATGGCGATGATGCGTGATGTCGGCGAATCGGCGAGGACATATTGGTCGATCCTGAACTCATCAAAAGTCGAAATAAGCTCGTGCTCCCCATGCTCCTTGATGGCTGTTTCCAGCACCTTGAACGCCGCGCACGGTAATTTGTTGTGGTAGTAAAAAATAAGATCTGCCATGCAGTTTTCTCTCTAGCGGAAAGGGCGATGCAGCATTTAGCCTGCCCAGGGTAGTGTGAATCAACAGCGGGATCAATGATCCAGGACAAAGAAAAGGCTCCCGGAGGAGCCTTTTTCAGCGCTACTTAGCCGCTAGGCTTAGTGGCCAGTCGCCACACCGGCACCGCGTGGCACACGCACATCTTCAACCAGATGCTGGATGTGTTCAGGCGGTGGTGGAGTCACACGGGAAACTGCCCATGCAACTGCGAAGTTCACCAATGCACCAACAGTGCCGAATGCTTCAGGGGAAATGCCCAGGATCCAAGCGTCTGGCTTGTCTGGCAGCATGTTAGTGCCTTTGACGAAGAACCAGCCTTTGTACATAAAGATGTAGAGCATTGTGACAATGATACCGGCAACCATGCCAGCAATAGCGCCTTGGCTGTTAACGCGCTTGGAGAAGATGCCCATCATCAACACAGGGAAGATGGAGGCCGCTGCCAAACCAAACGCCAACGCGACTACCTGTGCGGCGAAGCCCGGTGGATTCAGGCCCATATACCCTGCAACCAGGATGGCAACGGTCATGACGATACGGGAGGCCATCAGTTCGTTTTTCTCAGAGATGCCAGGCATAAAGATACTTTTCAGCAGGTCGTGAGAAATGGAGGAAGAAATAGCCAGCAACAGACCTGCTGCGGTAGACAGTGCAGCTGCGATACCACCGGCTGCAACCAGGGCGATTACCCAGTTAGGCAGTTGAGCGATTTCAGGGTTGGCCAATACCATGATGTCATTGTCAACCTTGGTGACTTCATTGCCTTTCCAGCCGAAGCCGCCGAACTTGCTTTCGTCGTTCTTCTTCATGGCTTCATCAACTTTTGCCTGAGCAGCGGCTACATCACCACCGTCTTTTTCAGCAGCAGCCAGTGCAGCTTGGGCATCCGCCAAGCCGCCATCGCTATAGTACTGAATTTTACCGTCGCCGTTTTTGTCAGCCATAGCCAGCAGCTTGGTTTCTTCCCAGGTTTTCATCCAGCGAGGACGTTCGTCAAACTTCAGGTTGCCGTCAGGGGAGCCGATTTCACCAGTCTGAACAGTGTTCATCAGGTTCATGCGAGCCATAGCGCCAACTGCCGGAGCAGTGGTGTAAAGCAGGGCAATGAAGACCAGTGCCCAACCAGCGGAAGAGCGAGCATCACGTACTTTGGGTACGGTGAAGAAACGGATGATAACGTGTGGCAGGCCAGCAGTACCGATCATCAGCGTCATGGTCAACAGGAAGGTGTTGATCATGGGCGCGTTAGGCGTGGTGTACGCTTTAAAGCCCAGATCGGTCACAACCTGATCCAGTTTGTCCAGCAGGTATACGCCGCTGCCGTCAACCATGGTGGAACCCAGACCCAGCTGAGGGATTGGGTTGCCGGTCAGGTTCATGGAGATGAAGATGGCAGGAACGGTGTATGCGAAGATCAGGACAACGTATTGGGCAATCTGGGTATAGGTGATGCCTTTCATGCCACCCAATACTGCATACACGAATACGATGGCCATACCGATGTAAAGACCTGTATCCACGGAAACTTCCAGGAAGCGGGAGAAGGTAACACCAACACCCTTCATCTGGCCGATTACGTAGGTCAGGGAGATTACGATCAGGCAGATAACCCCTACGATACGCGCAGTATTGGAGTAGTAGCGGTCACCGATGAACTCAGGAACTGTAAACTTACCAAATTTGCGGAGATAGGGGGCAAGCAGCATCGCCATCAGTACGTAGCCACCAGTCCAGCCCATCAGGTAGGCGGAAGCATCGTAGCCTTTGAATGCGATAATACCGGCCATGGAAATGAAGGATGCGGCAGACATCCAGTCCGCTGCTGTTGCCATACCGTTGGCGACTGGGTGAATGCCGCCACCGGCAACATAGAACTCGCCGGTGGAACCTGCACGGGCCCAGATCGCGATACCGAAGTACAGAGCAAAGCTCAGACCAACGACGACATAAGTCCAGATTTGAAGTTCAGTCATTTGCTCCCCCAATCAATCTTCGTGAACATCGAATTCGCGATCCAGCTTACCCATGCGCCAGGCATAGAAGAAGATCAATACGACAAATATATAAATGGAACCTTGCTGGGCGAACCAGAAGCCGAGTTTATAGCCACCGAGGCGGATGTTATCCAGTGGCCCGGCGAATAGGATGCCAGCCCCGAAGGACACGACAAACCAGATGACCAAGCATACAATAAGCAGGCGAAGGTTCGCCGCCCAGTATGCCTGTGCAGATTTTGACAACATAATTTTAGACTCCTCCGTTGTTGCACAAACGCACTGAGTTTAGCCTGAATGTAAACAGAATGTAAATTGCTGCCGTGGCAAATTTTATGGATTGCCTGACATTTTGTAGATATTTGAGGGTCGCTGTTGGGGGTAATCAAGGGGATTCCACACTGCTCTTCACGAAATTGTCGACAATATTGCAAAATACTCGCAATGGATAACCAACTGGCGAGACAGGTGTTGTAAAAATGAAACACCAAGATTCACAATAATGTGGCAAGCATGCAGGCACTATTTTGGTGCATCAATGCGCGCAGCCACCATGATTTATCTTGTATGTGTTGTTAATTTGTTGATATTTTGAAAATAATTTTGGTGGCATTAATATTGCACTATCACCGCGATGATGAACATGCACCTAAAAAGAAGTGATCTGTTGGACATACTGACCTGCTCCATTCTGGTGCTGGATAGTCGGTTGCACATTGTTTACATGAACCAGTCCGCTGAAATGTTATTGGGGCAGAGCCAACAACGTGCGACAGGCCTGCATGTGGGGCAGTTGCTGCGCAGTGAAAATATGCTGGAAAGCTTGCAGGTTGCACTCAGGCAGTGCGACCCGCAGTCTATCCGGGAATGCCCGGTTGAGTTGACTTATGGTGAACAGATCATTATTGACTGTGTCATTACGCCGCTTTCCCAGCATGATATGAAAAGCCATTTGTTGCTGGAAGTGTACCGGATTGACCGTAAGCTGCGCATCGTGCGGGAGGAGCAGGTAATCCTGCAACAGCAGGCCGTGCATGAGCTGGTGCGTGGCATCGCCCATGAAATCAAGAATCCACTGGGCGGCCTGCGTGGCGCTGCCCAGTTGCTGGAAGGCGAGCTGGAAAACCCCGAGCTGAAGGAATACACCCAGATCATCATTTCCGAAGCCGACCGCCTGAAGCACTTGGTGGACGGGATGTTGGGGCCAAGCCATTTGCCGCATACCGAAACGGTGAATATCCATGAAGTGCTGGAGCATGTGCGGCATCTGGTGAGTTCTGATGTGTCCGCCAATGTCCACTTCCTGCTTGATTATGACCCCAGCTTGCCCGAACTCCAGGGCGACCGGAACCAGTTGGTGCAGGTTGTGCTGAACATTGTCAGCAACGCCGCCCGGGTTCTGGATACGGGCGGCATTATCGAGTTGCGCACCCGTATCCTGCGCCAGTTCACGATCCAGCAGATTCGTTACCGCCACGTCATTAAAATCGAAATTTGTGACAATGGGCCGGGGGTTCCGGAACATTTGCAGGACAAGCTGTTCCTGCCCATGGTCAGCGGCCATCCGGAAGGGAGCGGGCTTGGCCTTGCCATTGCCCAGTCCCTCGTGCGGCGGCATAACGGGTTGATCCATTGTGAGTCCGTGCCGGGGCGCACCTGCTTTTCCATTCTGATTCCGCTGGAGAAAGATAATGCCGCAAACTGAAAATGTCTGGGTCGCTGACGATGACCGCTCTATCCGCTGGGTGTTGGAGCGGACTTTGCAGAAGGCTGGCATCATGACCCGCATGTTTGAAACGGCGGATCAGGTCATCAGCGCCTTGCGCAATGACCAGCCGGACGCATTGTTGACCGACATCCGCATGCCCGGCACCGACGGTTTGCTGTTGCTGGAGCGGATGCAGCGCGAATATCCGGAGATTCCGGTGATCATCATGACGGCGCATTCTGACCTTGAAAGCGCGGTTTCCGCGTATCAGGGTGGGGCGTTTGAATACCTGCCCAAACCTTTCGACGTGAATGAAGCGCTGGAATTGGTGCGCCGCGCCTGCAAAATGCGCCATGAAAAGGACAGCGGCAAGTTGGCTGAAGACGCCATCGAATTGCTGGGCGGACGCGACATTATCGGGCATGCGCCCGCCATGCAGGAAGTGTTCCGTGCCATTGGGCGGCTGTCCAAGTCCAGCATCACGGTGCTGATCACCGGCGAATCCGGCACCGGCAAGGAGCTGGTGGCCAAGGCGCTGCATACGCATAGCCCCCGTTCCAGCAAGCCGTTCATTGCGCTCAACACCGCCGCCATTCCGCGTGAATTGCTGGAGTCGGAATTGTTCGGGCACGAAAAAGGCGCTTTCACCGGCGCTTATGCCCAGCGCAAAGGGCGTTTTGAGCAGGCGGATAGTGGTGCCTTGTTCTTGGATGAGATCGGCGACATGCCCGCAGAGCTGCAAACCCGTTTGCTGCGGGTGTTGGCGGAAGGCACGTTTTACCGGGTTGGCGGGCATACGCCGGTCAAGGTGGACGTGCGCATCATCGCCGCCACCCACCAAAACTTGGAAGAGTTGGTGAACAAGGGGACATTCCGTGAAGACCTGTTCCACCGTCTGAATGTCATCCGCATCCATAATCCGCCGCTGCGTGAACGGCGTGAAGACATCCCCTTGCTGCTCAACCATTTCCTGCGCCGTGCCGCTGAGGAGTTGCAGGTGGAGGCCAAGAGCCTGTCGATGAAGGTGACGGAGCATCTGCAAACCCTGCCCTGGCCGGGCAACGTGCGCCAGTTGGAAAATACGTGCCGCTGGCTGACAGTGATGGCTTCCGGGCGGGAAATTGTCATGGATGACCTGCCGGGTGAATTGTTGGAAAGTGAGGCCAACAAACCGGAAATGCCGGACAACTGGGAAAAGGCGCTGGCGCAGTTCGCCGACCATAAGCTCAGTCGGGGCGCGAACAATCTGCTGACGGAGTTGAACCCGATTTTCGAGCGTATCCTGTTGCAGGCCGCCTTGAAAAAAACCGGCGGGCGCAAGATTGAGGCCGCCGAATTGCTGGGGTGGGGGCGTAACACGCTCACCCGCAAGCTCAGGGATTTGGGGGTTGAGGAATAAGCTTGCCCCCTGTGGAAGCTAGGTTGTGCCGGTTCTTCAGGGGACTGGCGGTTGTGAGGGGTTCAGCGCCGCCTGGTTCTTGGGCACAGTTTCTTCAAAACCGCAAAAATCGCCGGAACACGCCTGCATATGCACCAGCTTGTCAGCAAGGTAGCGGCTTTCAAAACCGGCGTAGCGTAGTGTCAAAGCGTCCAGCATGGCGACTTCAATGGTGTCGTATTCCATGCCGTTCAAGACTTTGTGGGTGACGTAGCCTTTGGCTGAATCCCATACATTGAAAAAGGTGCGGAACCGATCCTGCTTGTAGAAATCCTCTTCCTGAAAGTACGCCGCCACATCACCGGGGATATGGTCGCCAAACGCCACCACCAGGGTGCGTTCCGGCAGTTTTTTCAGTTGGGCCAAAAAGTTTTCATACGCCTGCACCGATAGCTCTAGGCGGGCGTTGTAGTCCTGCATGATGGAGCATTGCTTGGGGGTCAGGCTTGGCTTGCAGCGGCGGGCGTCGGATTTGATGTCCTTGTCATGCGGGGAATGCTGGCGCATGGTGGCGACAAATTCGAATACCGGCTGTTTGTTGAGCTGTATCTGCTTGAGCGCTTCATCAAAGAAAATTTCGTCAGGTATCTTGTTCCAGGTGCGCTTGGCGCAGGCTGGCATGGACGGGCAGTCGATGAAATCCTGGATGCCCAGTTGTTCATGGAAGCGTTTCCCACCATAAAAACGCCCGGCAATCGGGTAAATGGTTTTGGTTTTATAGCCCTGATTCGCCAGTTGGCGGGCGATCCTGCCATCCAGGCGGCCAGGGGCGAATAAATTGATTGATTTCCAGCCATTGCCATATAAAGGCGGGGCAACGCCATGCAGGAAGGCGATTTCCTGCACCCAAGTTGAACCGCCAGCAGTATGCACCTTGAGTGGGTAGGCGTCCTGGAAAAATTTGCCATCCGGCTTATAGCCCAACACCTGTTCCGGGCGGAAGGTGGACTCCTCCAGGATGACGATAATGTTGGGCTTGTTGGCGGGGGCTTCGGTAAAGCTTTCCGCTTGCCTGTCCGCCTTGAAGCAGCAATAGCTGGAATCGTGCGGCTGCGATGGTTCTTCCAGTTGGGTGCGCCAGATGCTTTGCACCAATACCGGCAGCGTGTTTTTGTACTGGGAAGTCCATTGTAGGTCGACGTAAAAGACCGGCAAGTTGGCGACAGCCAGCAATAGGGCACCGCCAACAAAGCCTAGGGCGTAAGGCTGGAGCCGGGTGGTGGCCTTTTTTTCCAGCATAAAGCCAATAACCAGCAATAGCAGGCCGCCGCCAATCAGCAGGGTGGGCAGCGTCCCCATTTCCAGCAGGGTTTCAGAGCTTAAGGCGGCAACGACCAGATCAGGCGCCACCAGCTGTGAACCCAGAAATTGGTATTTGATCGCCGAACCTGTCCATAGGCCTGCAATGATGGTGGAGGCCAGGCCAGCGGCGAACCACATACGGCGCGACAGCAGCAGGAAGCCACTGAACAACGTTAGCCACATCAGCACGTTGTACAGGTGGAGATACATAAACCCGCCAACGCCTGCATCGCCGCGGTCCATAAACAGGACGTAGGGCATGAACAGGATGGCAGGCAAGGCGATCAGGGCTGTAGCAAGGTTTTGCCTGAATGACAGCATGGTTATTCCAGTCAGGAAAAATGTGATACAGAATAACTACTTTGTCATAAAATTGTAATAATAGTTGCGCTATGGCTGTCTTATTTTTGCAACTCTGCTTCGATGGCCTGCCGCAATGGGCGGCTTGAGCCTGTGGCGGGCTGCGCCATGGCGTCAAGCGCCAGTTCCCAGATCATGATCCCACCCAATCCCTGCTGGCGGGCAAAGTCAATTTTGGCCGCCAGCGCACGGGCGTCATTGAAATTGCAGAACATGTCCTGGGCAGGGTCAGCCGCATCGGCGCTGAACCAGGCCATTTGTGCGACATCATCCCATTGGTAGGTGTCCGGTATGCGGTTTTGCATCCGCATGTCGGCGTAGCTGCGCTTGAAATAACTGGGCGGTGTTCGCCAGGATTCGCGCGGCAGGGTGACGCCTTGGCCGACGGAGGTTTCCCCACCTTGCCAGCAGGCGACATCAAAGCTGATGCCAAGCCCCAGCTTGCGGCGCGGCACACCTGCTTCCAGGAAAGCGTTGAGCCAGTTTTCGATGGATGGCACTTCATGGCTGAAACCAGGAAACACCAGCCCGCCGTTATGCAACGGGCTGTCAAACCAGCTGATCCAGCCTTCATAGGGCTGCGCCATGTCGTAACTCATCAGGTTGATCTGGTCAAACTTGTCGGCCAATTGCGCCATGATGTGGCGGTCGCGGATGATGGTGGCGGTGGTCAGCAGGGGTGCCCGCCCCAGTAATGGGCTGGTGCGGGTTTGCAAGGCTTTGTGCAATTCGGTGATGAATGCGCGGAAATCCGGGTTATCCTGGTTTTCATCCAGCGTCACAGGCTCCATGTCGATATCCACCCCGTCATAGCCATCCGCATCCAGGATTTGCAGGATGTTGCGGATAAACGCCTGTTGTACGGTCGGGCTGATGGCTGGGCTGAATTGTTCGTGCTGCCCGGTGATGACCAGCAGGATCGGGCGGTTGTTGGCATGGGCGCTTTGGACGGCTTTCCGGCGGCTTTCCGGCAAGTAGCTGTTGGTGTCGGTGTCGAGTGAGCCATCTGGGCGGGGAATGACGGATGCGTGGGCGATATGGGTCAGCATGGCGTAATCATCAGGCACCATGAAAGGGATTTCACGCCCATTATGATGGTAGGCGGGAAGGTAGCCTGTCACCCAAGGGTGCCCATTGTACTGTGGCGATTCAAGGGGAGGGTGGCGGTTCAGCAGCCAAAGCGCAGCCAGCAGCAGGAGAATGAGCAGCAAGGCCGCCGCCAAGTATTTTTTGTGCATAAGATCGTGTTGGCCGGTTATTTCTACAAACAAAAAGCGCTCCTCAAGGGAGCGCTCCTATTACTTGCGCAACTGCAAAAATCAGCAGCTGTAGTACATGTCGAACTCAACCGGGTGGGTCGTCATGCGGATGCGGGTGACTTCTTCCATCTTCAGCGCGATGTAGGCGTCGATCATATCATTGGTGAAGACACCGCCAGCAGTCAGGAAGTCACGGTCTTTGTCCAGCTCTTCCAACGCCATATCCAGGGAGTGGCAAACTTTTGGGATCAGTTTGTCTTCTTCTGGTGGCAGGTCGTACAGGTCTTTGTCCATGGATTCGCCTGGGTGGATCTTGTTCTGGATGCCGTCCAGGCCTGCCATCAGCATGGCAGCGAACGCCAAGTATGGGTTGGCGGTCGGGTCAGGGAAGCGGACTTCGATACGGCGGCCTTTTGGGCTGCTGACGAATGGGATGCGGATGGAGGCGGAACGGTTGCGGGCGGAGTAGGCCAGCATGACCGGGGCTTCAAAGCCAGGAACCAGACGCTTGTAAGAGTTGGTGGAAGCGTTGCAGAAAGCGTTCAGCGCTTTGGCGTGCTTGATGATGCCGCCGATGTAGTACAGCGCCATTTCGGACAAGCCCGCATAGCTGTCACCAGCAAACAGGTTGGCACCGTCTTTGGCGATGGACTGGTGGACGTGCATGCCGGAACCGTTGTCGCCAACGATGGGCTTGGGCATGAACGTTACGGTTTTGCCGTACTGGTGAGCCACATTATGGGTGACGTATTTCTGGATCTGTACCCAGTCAGCACGTTGGGTCAGGGTGCCGAAACGGGTGCCGATTTCGCACTGGCCAGCAGTCGCAACTTCATGGTGATGGACTTCAACTGGCACGCCCATTTCAGCCATGACGTTACACATGGTGGAACGGATGTCATGCAGGGAGTCAACCGGTGGCACGGGGAAATAACCGCCTTTAACGCCAGGGCGGTGGCCCATGTTGCCGTCCGGGTAAACTTTTTCTGAGTTCCAGCCCGCTTCTTCAGAGTCGATCTTGACGAAAGTGCCGCTCATGGTGGTGCCCCAGCGGACGTCATCAAAGATAAAGAATTCAGGTTCCGGGCCAAAGAATGCGGTGTCGCCGACGCCGGTGGATTTCAGGTATTCTTCTGCGCGCTTGGCGATGGAGCGGGGGTCGCGCTCATAACCAGACATGGTGGCCGGTTCAATGATGTCGCAAGTGAGGTTCAGGGTGACATCCTGGAAGAATGGGTCCAGAACAGCGGTGGAGGCGTCAGGCATCAGGATCATGTCGGATTCGTTAATGCCTTTCCAACCCGCAATGGAGGAGCCGTCAAACATTTTGCCGTCAGTAAAGATGTCTTCATTGAATTCACTGACTGGAGTCGTTACGTGCTGCTCCTTGCCCTTGGTGTCAGTGAAGCGGAAATCGACGTACTTGACGTCGTTGTCTTTGATCATATTGAGAACGTCTTGTGCAGACATGGACATTGCTGTCTCCTCCTAAGAATTGAGGTCAATGATAACGCTGTGTAATCGAACGATCGTGGCTGAATATGCAATAGTTATGTTCATATTGCAATACGGTCGGGAACAGTTCCAAACACGGCAAAGCCATGCATCTTCATGCACGGCTTTGCATTTTCATCATAAACCAGGAAAGCGAAAGTCACTTGATGAAAAGCATTTCGCGGTACTTCGGCAGCGGCCATTTCTCATCAGCAATTTCGGTTTCCAGGACATCGGCATGCGCACGGGTCTCATCCATCAGGCCCCGGACTTCGCTTGCCAGGTATTGCATGTGGGTTTCGATATCAGCAAAGTCGTGTTTGCTGATGGCTACGCCCAACTTGCTGACTGCCGCCATCATGGCGTTGGTTTCTTGCCTGATGGTGGTGGTGGCGGTGTCATCCAGCCCCAGGCTGGAAGCTTTGCCCAAGTCAGACAAATAGCTGAGGGCGGCAGGGTAGATAATGGTCTTGGCAATCTCGATGACCAGTTTGGCTTCCACCTCAATGGACTGGATGTACTGCTCTGCGTATACCTCGTAGCGGCTGGCCAGCTCAACTGGAGTGAGCACGCCAGTGCTCTCAAACAGGGTTTTGACAGCGGCATCCTTCAGGTATGGCAGTGCGTCAGCCGTGGTTGGCAGGTTTTTCAGGCCGCGTTTTTCCACGGCTTCCTTATGCCATTCAGGTGAGTAACCATTGCCGCCAAAGACAACTGCGCCATGTTCATTCATCAGATCTTTGAGGACAGCGATGACGGCTGCCGTTTTTTCGACGCCGCCAGCCAGTTCAGCTTCCAGTTTTTCAGCAACCCAGTTGAGGGAGTCCGCCAGCATGGTGTTCATGGTGATCAGTGGGCCGGAAACAGACTGTTGGGAGCCAACGGCACGGAATTCAAAGCGGTTGCCGGTAAAGGC
The DNA here is from genome assembly GCF_035668035.1 of Candidatus Thiothrix phosphatis. NCBI lineage: Bacteria > Pseudomonadati > Pseudomonadota > Gammaproteobacteria > Thiotrichales > Thiotrichaceae > Thiothrix > Candidatus Thiothrix phosphatis. Next base: position 11,756 of record NZ_JAYMYJ010000087.1, read on the forward strand.
GAACGGCGAGGTGCGGTTACGGTCGCCGCTGTCTTTCTGGTACGGGATGATCTGTGACAGGCCAAGCTCCATCAGGCCAGCCTTGCCGATGCCGTCCAGCTTGCCATCTTTGATCTGTTCGAAAATGGTTTCGATTTCAGTGCCTAAGTACACGGACAAAATGGCTGGAGGCGCTTCGTTGGCACCCAACCGGTGGTCGTTGCTGGCGGAAGCGATGACGGCACGCAGCAATGGGCCGAATTTGTGGACGCCACGGATGACCGCGCCGCAGAACAGCAGGAAGTTCAGGTTTTCATGCGGTGTGCTGCCTGGGTCGAGCAGGTTGCCTTGGGTAGCGTTGGCGACTGACCAGTTGACGTGTTTGCCGGAACCGTTGACGCCTGCAAATGGTTTTTCGTGCAGCAGGCAGGTGAAGCCGTGTTTGGTCGCGGTGCTTTTCAGGACAGTCATCAGCAATTGCTGGTGGTCGGCGGCGACGTTGGCGGCTTCGAAGTAAGGCGCGATTTCAAACTGGCCTGGGGCAACCTCGTTGTGGCGGGTTTTGGCCGGGATGCCGAGGCGGTACAGTTTCTCTTCAACGGCTTCCATAAAGACCTGCACACGCTCGGGGATCGCAGCAAAGTAATGGTCATCGAACTGCTGGCCTTTGGCTGGGGAGGCACCGAACAAGGTACGGCCTGCCAGCAGAATGTCTGGGCGCAGGTGGGCAAAGGCTGCATCGATCAGGAAGTATTCCTGTTCAGCGCCGCAGCT
>NZ_JAYMYJ010000088.1:0-12484 GCF_035668035.1 Candidatus Thiothrix phosphatis
TTTGAGCGGCTCACATATTCTAAAGCCCCCGGCTTTGCCGGGGGATACTTACTTGTGAGCATTGCGGGACAGCGATAATGGATAGTCCATCAGGTTACGTGACTGGGTGCGAGCATTATCCTGTACAGTGTGATAATGCTGCTGCCGCAAAAGCGGTAAATGGATTTGTAAATAGCATGATAGGTGCTTTTGAGTCTGGGTTTGTGGATAGTAATAGCCTCAATTTGGCTGAACTTTACCGAATTGCGCAAAATTACATAAAGGACAAATACGGAGAGGAAATACAAAACATGCGTGATGCCTGGGGGGATGACACGTACAAGTTATGCTCCATACTCAATAACGAGACTCGGCACTTGGCGGATGGCAACAACTGCACGTTAATTGACCTGAAACGGGCGATGGCTGGAGAGTTTAGCCAGTGGGTAAAGATCGACTACTCAGATCCGCGAACGTGGCCCATTGAGGCGAGGCCGTGCCTACTGGCATGGGACTCCGAATTCAAGCAGATGGCATCCAGTCCGGCGCAAACATGGGAGCGCTTGGCCATGCTGGTAAAACTTGATGACGTGGAAGGAAATGACGACGGCGAATGTGGGTGGCTCTGGGCGGAATGCTTGAGCGGAGACTTTGAGGACTTTGACCCGAGGCCGACGCACTGGATGTATGCGCCAGAGTTTGAGGGAGATTTGACACCATGAGCAGAAAATACGAACAGCGCACAATCGCGGAGCTTGTCTGTCGAGAAGGTGACGACCTGTATTCAGGGGATGGGGTAGTCGTGCAAATTGACTCCAAGGATGGAAGTGAATTCATCACAGTTAAGCAGCCCGGATCGCCATTCCATGCAATAGAAATCGATGTTGCTGGATGGCCAATGGTCAGGTCAGCAATCGACGAAATGTGGCAACTCTGCCGAATGAAAGATCGTCCTGCCATTGTCCCAACGATTAACGTCCGCCTGCCAGAGGAGCAGTAATGATGATACGATTGCCACAAGTCAAAGAGCGCGTAGCTCTTGGAACATCCCGCATATATGCCATGATGAAGGATGGCACGTTTCCACGTCCCCATAAATTCGGCAGGGCGTCAGCGTGGAGAGAGGATGAAATTCAGGCATGGGTGGAGGCAAACTGGAGGAAACCGGACAACAACCAGGATAAAAAGCCCATAAATTAATTTCAAAACATTGTTTTTAAAGAGTTTTTTAACATGAAAGTCCTGATGGTCGACAATTACGACAGTTTCACCTACAACCTTGTGCAATATCTGGGTGAGCTGGGCGCAGACGTGCAGGTGGTGCGCAACGACGAAATTCCGGTGGAAGCGATCGACGCCATCGCACCCGACAAAATCGTGCTGTCCCCCGGCCCCTGCACACCGACGGAAGCGGGCATTTCCATCCCCACCCTGCTGCGCTTTGCAGGCAAAATCCCGATCCTGGGCGTATGCCTCGGGCACCAGTCCATCGGCCAGGCGTTCGGCGGCAACATCATCCGCGCCAAGGAAATCATGCACGGCAAAACGTCCATGATCCACCATCAAGGCGTTGGCGTTTTCAGCAACCTGCCCAGCCCGCTGGAAGCCACCCGCTACCATTCGCTGGTGATTGAACAGGCGACCATCCCGGACTGCCTGGAAATCACCGCCTGGACAGAAACGGCAGACGGCGGCCTGGACGAAATCATGGGCGTGCGCCATAAAACCCTGCCGGTGGAAGGCGTGCAGTTCCACCCTGAATCCATCCTCACCCAGTACGGTCACGACATGCTGCGGAATTTTCTGGATGGGAATTAAAGGTGCTATGCTTGCCGAAAGCCTAACCATGGAACAGCACAGTGTCACAGCCACAAGCACAGCATCACCTCACTGAAGCGGAATACCTCGCGCTGGAACAGACTGCGACCGTCCGTCATGAATACGTCGATGGGCAAATGTACGCAATGGCTGGAGCTGCCGATAAGCATAACCGTGTGGCGATGAATATCGGCTTTCACTTGCGCCGCCAAACCCGTGGCACGCCCTGCTCCACCTATATGAACGATATGAAACTACGACTGGAGGAAGGACGTTACCAGTATTACCCGGATGTCATGCTCTGCTGTGACCCTGCCGATAACCCCGACCCCTATTACAAGGAACACCCCTGCGTACTGGTGGAAGTGCTTTCACCCTCCACATTCAGCACCGACAAACGTGAAAAACTGATCAACTACCAACGCAACCCCAGTGTGCGGTACTACTTGATTGTGTCCCCGGAACAAGTACAAGTTGAGTACTACCAACGCAATGCCGAAGGGCTGTGGGAATACGCATTGCTGGAAGCAGGCGAAACCCTGTGCATGCAATGTGGTGACTGCGCACTGCAACTGACACTGGAAGACATTTACGAAGATACAGGGTTAATTATTTGACTACGCAACACAGTATTGGCATGAGCATTGAACCCGCCACCCTGCTCCGCCGCCTCGGCGCCATGATCTATGACACCGTCCTGGCAGGCTTCAGCATCGTCATCGTCGCTGGCGTCATTTCAGTCCTGTTCAGCAAAATGACCGGCGTCAAACTGCCTGACCCAGTGATGGTATTGCTTTATCTGGCAATGGCTTACGGCTTTTTCACCTGGTTCTGGACGCATGGCGGGCAAACGCTGGGGATGCGCGCCTGGAAAGTCCAGCTTGTAGGCGCGGCAGGCCAACCCGTCAGCCAACAGCTGGCTTCCCTCCGTTTCCTCTGGTCAGCCGTTTGCTGGCTCAGTCTGGGGATCGGCTTCCTGGTATCCCTGGCCGACCAGGACAAGCTGGCCTGGAACGACCGCTATTCCGGCACCCGGCTGATCCGGGTGGAAAAGCCATTAGCCTGGTGGCCGGGGCGCTAGAAACGCCAGGTTATGCACCGGGAATTCCCCGCGCTGACGGTCGCTGAAAAAACACTCCAGCGTCGTGCGCACCGATTGGAAAGCCAGCTCCTCCCAAGGGACTTCGTGCTCATGGAACAGGCGGGTTTCCAGGCTTTCCACACCGGGTGAAAAATCATCCGCCTCCAGTCCGCAACGGTAAATCATGTAAACCTGGCTGACATACGGGATGCTGATCACGGTATACAGGCGCAAATCCCGTAGCCGGGCGTTGGCCTCTTCATGCGCTTCGCGGGCGGCGGCCTGCTCGGTGGTCTCACCGTTTTCCATAAAACCGGCGGGCAACGTCCATAAACCGTAACGCGGCGCAATCGCCCGGCGGCACAGCAACACCTGCTCACCCCACACCGGCAGCGCCCCGGCAATGATTTTCGGGTTCTGGTAATGGACGGTGCCGCAGGCATCGCAGACATGGCGCAACCTGTCATCACCAGGGGGAATTTTCAGCGCCACTGGAGCGCCGCATTCGCTGCAATAATTCATGAATTCTCCTCAAATAATGCTATCCTAGCCGCCTTTCAAGTGATGCTTTGACCTGATTTATACCATGAAACCCGTTCTGGCACTGATTGGCCGCCCCAATGTCGGCAAATCCACCCTGTTCAACCGCCTGACCCGCTCGCGTGACGCATTGGTGGCGGATTTCCCCGGCCTGACCCGCGACCGCAAGTATGGCGCAGGCGACCACCATGGGCGCGGCTACATGCTGATCGACACCGGCGGCCTGAGCGGTGAAGAAAGCGGCATCGACGAATACATGGCCAAACAGACCCGCGCCGCCATTGCCGAAGCTGACGCCATCCTGTTCCTGGTCGACGGCAGGCAGGGTTTGACCGCCGCCGATGAACAGATCGCCCGCGACATCCGCCAAACTGGCAAGCCGGTCTTCCTGCTGGTCAACAAAACCGACGGCGTGGATGCGGATCAGGCTTCAGCGGAATTCTACGCCCTTGGCTTTGCCGAAGTGTACATGATCGCCGCTTCCCAGGGGCGCGGGGTCACCACCATGATCGACGACATCCTCGACCATCTCGGTGCGGAGTTCCAGGAGGAAGAGGAGGAGGAAGACGGCGGCATCAAGATCGCCTTCATTGGCCGCCCCAACGTCGGCAAGTCCACCCTGATCAACCGCATCCTCGGCGAAGAGCGCGTGATCGCCTTTGACCAGCCGGGCACCACCCGCGACAGCATTTTCATCCCTTTCGAACGCGACGGGCAGGCCTACACCCTGATCGACACCGCCGGGGTGCGCCGCCGCCGCAGCGTCGATGAAACTGTCGAGAAATTCAGCATCATCAAGACCCTGGACGCCATCCAGCGGGCGCACGTCGTCGTCCTGCTGGTGGATGCGCACGACGCCATCACCGACCAGGACGCCCACCTGCTGGGGTTGGCTCTGGAAGCGGGCCGCGCCCTGATCATCGCCGTCAACAAATGGGACGGGCTGGAATCCGACCAACGCGACTGGATCAAACAGCAGGTCGAAGTCAAGCTGCCGTTCGTGCTGGATTTCGCCGAAGTGTTCTTCATTTCCGCGCTGCACGGCTCCAATGTCGGCCTGTTATACGCGGCGATGAAACGCGCCTACGAGTCCGCCATGCTGAAAGTGGCGACCTCGCGCCTCACCCGGATTCTGGAAATGGCGGTGCAACAGCACCAGCCGCCGCTGACCCGTGGGCAGCGCATCAAATTGCGCTATGCCCATCAGGGCGGCAGCAACCCGTTCCGCCTGATCATCCACGGCAACCGCACCGAATATGTCCCGGACAGCTACACCCGCTACCTGACCAACTATTTCCGCCAGACGTTGAAGCTGACCGGCACGCAGGTGCGCATCGAATACAAGACGGGCGAAAACCCTTACGAAGGCAAGCGCAACACCCTGACGCCACGCCAGGAACACAAGCGCCAGCGGCTACTTGGCCACGTCATCAAAGAGCGCAAGAAGCGCGACAAAAAGAGGTAGGCCAATGTCCGTGTCTTCTGCTGACGACCAGCTGCCGGAAGACGACAGCACCTTGCTGGACATCCCCCCGCCCGCCCCGCGCTATGCGCGCCTGCGCGCCGCCCTGCCTGACAATGCCGGGCTGGCGCTGGCGGAAAAACGCCTGCTGCTCAGTCAGGCCAAACTGTTGCTGGAACATGTTTACGTCCATCTGCACATGAAAAAGGCGCTGTACGGCATTGACCCGGTGCAGCGGCTGGCGCTGCTGCAATACCGGCTGGAAAACCCCAAAGATGCAATCGCCGCCAGCGAACTGGAATTCCACAGCGAATTGCTGAGTGTCTTCAATGATGTGCATGACCTGCACACCAATTACATCCTGCCGCAGCCCTACCGGAACATGACGGCATTCCTGCCGTTCCTGTTGGAGGAATGTTTCGACGGCCAGCGCCAGCCCCATTATATCGTCAGCAAATTGTTTGCGGATTTCCACCACCCGGATTTCGTCAAGGGCGTGGAAGTCACCCGCTGGAACGGCCTGCCCATCGCCGAAGCCATCCGCATCAATGGCGCGCGTGAAGCGGGCGGCAACCATGCCGCACGTTTCGCCATCGGCCTCAGCGCCCTGACCATCCGCCCGCTGGCGACCAGCCTGCCGCCGGATGAGGACATCATCCGCCTTGCCTACCGCGACGCCAATGGGCAAGCCAACAGCATCGAATTTGAATGGTGGCTGTTCGAACACATGCCGCCTGCCGATGAAGACGGCCTGCCGCCGCTGGAGGCCGAAGCCGAAGCGCTGCACACCGTCGCCCAACTGGGCAACTACCTGAAAATCGGGCGCATCAACCACTACCGCAAAATCCTGTTCGCCCCGGACGCTTGGCGGGCGGAACAATTGCAGGACAACACCGAGCGTTTCGCCCTGGAAGGCGCACTGGAAACCATCCTGCCCGCCGTCATCCGCGCCCGGCCAGTGACAACGCCGCTGGGCAGGTTCGCCTACCTGCGCATATTCAGCTTTGTCGCCCCGCAGCCGGAAATTTTCATTTCGGAAATCATCCGCCTGCTGTACGAATTGCCGCAGGACGGCCTGATCCTGGACGTGCGTGGCAATGCGGGCGGCTACATCAGCATGGCGGAACGCCTGCTGCAACTGCTGACCCCGCACCCGATCGAGCCGGAAAAGGCGCAGTTCCGCACCGGTGCTTTCATCCGCGCGCTGTGCCAATACAATGCGCCATCAACTGTGGCGCCCGGCATCGACCTGACGCCGTGGAAACCGTCGCTGGACCAAGCGCCCGCCAGCGGCTCGTTGTATTCCACCGCCCACAGCCTGACCAGTGTGGAAGAAGCCAACAACCTCGGCCAGGTTTACAGCAGCCCGGTCGTGCTGATCACGGACGCCCTGTGCTACAGCGCCACCGACATGTTCGCCGCCGGATTCCAAGACCACAATATCGGCAAAATCCTCGGGGTGGATGACAACACCGGCGCAGGCGGCGCCAATGTCTGGAGCCATTACCTGTTGCGCAAGCTCGCCTCCGCCATCCCCGCCGACGCCGCCATCCCCGACCTGCCCCGGCTGGAAGCCCTGCCGCGTTACGCCGATTTCCGGGTTTCCGCCCGCCGCATGTTGCGCGCCCAAGACAAAAGTGGGATGCCGCTGGAAGATTTCGGCGTCGAACCCGACGCCCGCCATTACATGACCTGCCGCGACCTGCTGGAAAATAACGCCGACCTGATCAACCACGCCGCCACCTTGCTGGCCGGGGCTGCCCGCCACAGCCTGCAAACGCAAATCCACAACAGCGGCGGACGCTGCAAACTGCGGGTCACCACCGTCAACATCGACCGGCTGGACTGGTATATCGACACCCGCCCGATGGGTTCGCGTGACATTACCGACGGCCATCTTGACATCAGCATCCCCCGAGCCGTGCTCGGCAAAACCGCCCGCCTGGAAGCCTTCGCCAATGGCCGGAAAACCATCAGCCGCCTCATCACGCTCAGTTGCCCAGGACTCGACCCCTAATCCAGCAGCAGCTTGAGCGACATCAACACCGACACCGTCACCAGCACCGGGCGGATCAGGCGCGTCCCGTGCCGGACTGCCATATGCGAGCCGACATAACTGCCGATCATCTGCCCGGCAGCCATTGCCAGCCCCACTTGCCAAACGATATGGCCAGACACCGCAAACAGCAGCAGCGCAGCGAAATTGCTGGTGAAATTCAGCAGCTTGGTGTTCCCGGTCGCTTTCGGCAGCCCCAACCCCAGCAATGTCACATAGCCCATGGTGAAAAACGTGCCTGTACCGGGGCCGAAGAAGCCGTCATAAAAGCCTACCCCGAACCCGACCGTCAGGGCGAACACCAGCGGCGAAATCAGCTGCTGCCGATCCAGGTCACTGATCTTCGGCGACAACAGGAAATACAGCGCAAACAGCATCAGCAGCACCGGAATGGCCTTTTCCAGCAAGCTGGCATCAATCTGCTGCACCATCAGCGCGCCGCCCATGGAGCCGAGGAACGTCAACGCCACCGTCAGCCGCTGGCCTTTCACATCCACCAACCCGTGGCGGGCGTAATTCAGCGTGGCGGTCGAGGAGCCGAAGCTGGCCTGCAACTTGTTGGTCGCCAGCGCCTCCAGCGGTGAAAAGCCCGCCCACAGCAAGGCGGGGATGCTGATCAGGCCACCGCCGCCGCCGATGGAGTCGACCCAACCGGCGAGCATGGCCACCGCAAACAAGGTTAACAGCAGCTCCATGCCCTATTCCTGCCCGGCTGCATTCAGGAACACCGCCAGCCAGACCGTGTCCTGATCCGTGGCGGTAAAGGCGACCCGGTGCCGTTCATGCGCCCTGATCAGCACATAATCCCCCGCTTGCAGGCAAAGTTCCGCTTCCCGGTCGGCATACGCCAGCCTTGCTTCGCCCTGCAACAGCAGAACCCATTCATCCTGCTCCTGGTCGTACCAGTCACCCGGCGGCGTGACATGCCCGCGCGAGACGATGCGTTCAATCCTGACAGCGGCGGACTCCAGCAGGGTTTCAAACAATTCCCCCGGCAAATCGGCGGGAATGGCGGCAAACAGGTTGGGCATTTTGTACCTTTCAAGATTTGGATTCGCATGTGCCAGTTACGGCGCTGTACTGTATCCGGCACAGTATTGATGTAAATGTTGTGCAAATGCACTATACAGAAACAGTATTTATATCAACCTCACATAAAGGTAAGGACACCACCATGCAACAGGCTTTAATCGTAGAGGATGTACCCGAAACAAGCGAATGGTTATGCCTCACCTTGCAACAGGCATTCCAGCAGATACAGGTTTTTCCTGCCAGCTCATGTGAACAGGCGCGGCAAATCCTGCAAACCCACTGCGTCAGCCTTGCCTTGTTGGATGTCAACCTACCGGATGGCAGTGGCATTGACCTCGTCCCCTGCGTCCGCCAACATTGCCCTGACGCCTATATCGTCATTAGCACCATCTTTGATGATGAGGAACATATCCTCAAGGCGCTCAAGGCCGGAGCGCATGGCTACCTGCTCAAGGACATGCCCGACCGGCTGTTCATCCAGAAGCTGCGCGGCATCCTGAATGGCGACCCACCCATCTCGCCCAGTATTTCACGGCGCATCCTCCAATATTTTTCTGCAGAAAAATCTGCCTCAGCATCCCATGCCAGCAACCCGGACACACCGGCGGATCCCAGAAACGAAGCGGTATCCCTCAGCCCGCGTGAACAGGAAGTGTTGACCCTGGTCGCCAAAGGCCTGAACCGCCCGGAAATCTCCAGCCTGCTGGGGTTGTCGACCAATACGGTGGCGCGTTACATCCGTGATGTATACCAGAAACTCAATATTTCCAGCCGGGCAGAAGCGGCGGTGGAAGCTTGCCGCAGAGGGCTAGTCAGCACGGAACTGCACTGATGGCCTGGTTGCAATCCGCGAAGCAAGTCCCGTTGACGCCCGCCAATAGCTTTATACTGGCCCTACTGTTCATTGTGTTGCTGGAAACGTTGGTGTTGAACGCCAAACTGCAACAACCCTGGACGGGCATCCAGCTCAAGGCAACGAATGACAGCCTCGTTGTCACCGCAGTTGCCGCCAATTCCCCCCTGGCTGGGCGTATCAAACCTGGGGAACATCTGCGCAGCCTGGACACCCCCAACGACAGCATTCCTTTACCCCGCTTGTTACGTGTCCTGCCACTTTCCATTCCAACCTATCACGATCTTGATGCACTGCTGGATCTTCAAGCCCGCTTGCACACAGCGTTCCTCTCAAACGCAACGCTTACCCTGACAACTGATACAGGCCGCCGCCTTGCGTTCACACCGCACCAGAGAACCCGACTGCAAGACATCCCTGCTGTATTCTGGTGGATATTACTGGCCAACATAACCGCCCTGTTACTGGGTGTCATTGTGTGGGTCTGTAAACCCTATACGCTGGAAGCCAGCTGCCTGCTGCTTGCCAGCGTCTCCCATTATGTTGCAGAAAGTGTGTTCCGCCTGTCTGCCAGCCAAGAATTTTACCTGCCACCTCAGTGGACAAGCGTGTTCGCTGGCTTGGAAGGGGGCAGTTTTTACCTGTTTATGGCCAGCCTGTTTCTGATCCTGTGCTACTACCCCAATCGCGCAGCCCCGCACTGGTTATTGCTCCTTGCCCCCGTGGTGACAGTCCTGCTGGCACTTAATTACTGCTTGCGCTGGTGGGAAATACCCATACATATTTACATCCTGCCCATATTCCCCATAATTTTTTATTCAACCTGGCTTTTTTACAAACAATGGGTCTTATCAATCGGCAACCCGGTCAGCCGCGCCACCGTACTCTTACTGCAATTGTCCGCCTTGTTGCCTGCATGGTTGATTATCCTGACCCATGCCATCCCGGTTATGTTGGGCGATGTTCCCCTGCTGGGTGATGTGGCCACCCGTATTTTCCTGGTAGGCATTTTTGCAGGCTGGGCTGTCGGCATACTGCGCTTTCGCCTGTTTGACATTGAGTATTGGTGGCTAAAGTCATTGCTCTGGATCGCAGGCGGCTCCCTTCTGGTAGCGCTTGATGTGGTGTTGGTGACTGTCTTCCAGGCATCTGCCCCTTATGCGCTGGGCACCTCTGTCATCCTGAGCGGCTTCTTGTACCTGCCGTTGCGCCAGTGGCTATTGGACAAAATCATGCCCCTGGAGCGGCGCAGCTTGCAGGATTACCTGCCCGTATTCAGCGCCAGCATGGCGAAGGCAACCAGTCAGAAAAGCTTTGAACAACATTGGGAGAAATTCCTGTTGCAACACTTTGCACCACTGCATCTGGAGGCGTGGGACGAACAAAGGGAAACCAGCAACTTGTCTGACGATGGCCTGCACTTGTATGTGCCCAGCCTTGGCAACCGGCATTCTTTCCGCTTGAGCGGCAAACAACAAGCCTCCCGTTTGTTCAACCAGTCGGATGTGAAGAATACGGAGTCTTTGCTGACCGTGGCGCGCATGGCCATCAACGCCAGTGAAACCCGCCAACGGGCAGTGCTGGAAGAACGCCAGCGGATCATGAGCGATTTGCATGATAGCGTCGGCGCACAACTGATGACGTTAATGCACAAATTGCCTGACCCGGAGCACAAACAGGCCGCCCGCCTCACGCTCATGGCGCTACGGGACACCATCCGGCTCTCACAAAAAACCTGCCCGCTCAAGCTAGTGGATCATGTGGCGGACTGGCGCACGGAAATCGCGGAGCGCACCGAGGCAGCAGGCGTGGAACTGGTATGGCAGCAAGGTGATCTGGATAGTTATCTGCTTAACGCCAAGCAGGTGCTGGAACTGACGCAGGTTATCCGTGAGGCGGTCAGCAATGCGCTCAAACACGCACAGCCGGAGGTGTTGGAAATCGGTGTTTCGGTCAAGGATGGCAAACTGCATGTTTGCATCATGAATGATGGGCGGGTATCCCTGCCCTCGACATGGCGAGCCGGGACAGGGCTGAACACCATGAAAAAGCGGATGCATGGGGTAAACGGGGATATTCAGTTCCGGCTGGCGACGTTACCAACAACCAAAATGCAGGTGTTGTTGTCTTTGCCATTATTGAAGCAATCAGGCCCTCACTAGCGAATATTTTTTACGCAAATACCAAGCAGCCATCCATCCGAGTATCAAGCCGATGGGTATTACAAGAAGCACAGAAGTGTTCAAGCCCCACTTCCACCCTTGTGCGTTTATTTCATACTCATTTGCAAACATGAATACCGGAATGCACAGGCAAAAATAGATAATCAAAAAAGTCAGGAGCAAGCCTGACGGAAAAGGGGAATATTTTAGCTGAACCTGGCAATATGGACATTTTATTCGCGTAGGTGAGGCGGCCTTCAGAATGGCGAGTACGCCAATGTCATTCTTGCAGGTTGGGCATAGTTTTCCTTCATTCATGGCAAATATCCGATCCAAAAAGATTTTACCAATTCCGGCAAGTAATCTGTGTAAACGTCCCACATGACAGCTGATCACATACTTCTTTGGAGCTAATGATCCGGGTCTTTTGACCTGCCGTAATATTCATTGGCCCGGAAAAACTTATTTGCCTAGCATAGCCTTCCTTAATGCAAAAAGCTTGCGCAGCCTGTGCCCCGCATCCGTTTCCCCAGCTATAGCACCAATCCAGTAAGGTGTTATAGCTGCCATATTGGATGGGGTATTGGTAGCGTTTGTTGATAACCTGATCTTCACGTTCATCACAGTTTTGCCACGTACTAGCCACATTGCCCCTGTTCCAATTATTTTCGCTGCCATGCCACGCCTCGGCACCGACCGCCTGCGGCAGCACACTAACCACACCTGACATACCAGTTATGCGGACATCGCACATGGTTATCACCAGCTCATGGTTGCGGCGCAGCTGCATTTTTTCAACGGCTTCCCTGCTGGCGTTTTCACATGCAGCCCTACGCGCCATTGGCGGGCGCAACCAGTGGTAGCCATCAGCCATGATGGGATCGACACCATGAAAGGGTACAACCACATTGTCCCGGATACTGCCATCAGCCAGACGCATGGTCCCGACAATGTGGTGATTACTGGATTCGCAGGAGCGGGTTACTCCGGCTTGTGAGAAGCCTGAATGTACAAGTAACAGGAGAGTGATCCATCGAATTATATTCTGCATACTCATGAACTCCTTGGGCTTCGCAATCAACGATTTGTGCAGGCAGCCTGGCAACTTCTAAAAGCCATCATGCATTGTGCTTTACGCGGGGCTCCGGGCTGACCAGCTTCTGCCATACACCAATCCCGTTCCTGATTACAATCATTCAAACATGCTTCGGAATTTACGTTGCCAGTATGGGGATTGGAATTTCTACCTATGATAGGCGACAACCCACAAGCTGCCCTTAATGCATTTACATGTTTCAGGTAGGAAGTATCGCCCGGCCTGCTTGGTGGCATGGTTCCATCCGTTTTATATGATCCTTCCAGCACCGTGTAACAATATTCAGAGTCGGGAATTAGCTGAGGAAATCTATCAGTGTTGCTATGGCATGTTAAACAGGAGCCCTCTCCTGTGTCACCACCGATGTAAAACTGACCCACCCCATCAATTGAAAACTGACCCACC
>NZ_JAYMYJ010000089.1:0-2348 GCF_035668035.1 Candidatus Thiothrix phosphatis
TTGATTCATAATGGTGGGACATGTGCGACTCGAACGCACGACCACCTGATTAAAAATCAGTTTACATCAGTTCCATCGGCTTCCATAGAATTCCACTAACACTATTGATACATAAGGCGTTCAGCCTGTTATTGTCCATTTTCTTCCATTCTGTAACACTGCTTTCCATCGTTAAAACCGTACCGTAAACCGTACCGGAAGGAAGAAGGGCAATGGCGAACACATACACCAACCACAAGGGCATAAAGGCCGCATCAACCGACAAGGCGCAAGCCATGTTCAAGGACACCGAATGCAAGGGGCTTTACTTGCGCGTGTACCCGACAGGCCGGAAGGTGTTCATTCATCGCTACTGGCTGAACGGGAAAGAGCGGCTGTATACCCTGGACGCGCCAGAGATAACACCCAAAAGCACGGAACGGGAAATAGCGGGGGCGCTATCCAAGGCGCGGGCATTGGTGGCAGACCAAAAAGCAATGATCGGGAGTCGCAACGACGAAAGTAGGGCAGACCCAGCCATTGAGCGCAGCCTGAACGTGTTGAATGCGGCGGCTGTGCCTACCATGGCAGAGTTTTCCAGCACCTACATGACCCGGCATGCAAAGAAGAAAAAGAAGTCATGGGAAGAAGACCTGCGGATGCTGGATGTTGATGTGTTGCCCTTCATTGGGGATATGAAAATAGACAAGGTGGAGAAAAAGCACATCAACGCATTACTTGACCGGAAAGAAGACGCTGGCGCACTGGTTGCCCGTAATCGTCTGCTTTCCCTGTTGCACAAGTTTTTCAACTTCGCCATTGAACGCGGCGAAATCAAAAGCCACATCAACCCGGCGGCGAAAATCACCAAGGAAGAAGAAACTGCACGGGATAGGGTGCTGACTGATGATGAAATCAGGATGCTATGGGCGGCCACCAGTGATGAATCCAACTTGGACATTTCCACCCGGCTTGCCGTGCGTTTGCGCCTGATTACCGGGCAACGGTCTATCGAAATAGTAAACGCCAGGGAGAGGGACATTCGGGGTGATGTGTGGAGCATGGATGAAACCAAGAATGGGTTAGCCCATGCTGTCCCCCTCTCTGGCATGGCATTGCAGGTAATCGGGGAGGCGCGGCCACATTCCCGTAATGGTTTGCTGTTTCCGGCCAGGAATGGGGGTGTGATGGCTGTACAAGTGCTTTCCAGAATCTTTGAGCGTATCCCTTGGGAGCTGGAAGAAGGGCAGGTAAGGCCAACCCCGCACGATTTGCGGCGCACCCTTCGCACTGGATTGGGCGCTTTGAACTTTGATAATTTCATTCAGCGACGTGTTACCAACCACAAGGAAAAGAACCAGATCGACACCACCTACAACCGCCACGACTACATGAAGGAAAAGCGGGCGGCGCTGGAAGCATGGGAGCGGCGGCTGAATGAGGTTATTACCGGGGAACCTTCCAGTAACGTGGTTCCGTTCAGCAAGTCAGCTTGACCACTGGCAAGTCATACCAAATTTTATATAATGGATTGTGCCAATGAAAACACTTGAATGGATCGGCAATAGCTACGCGGATTTGTGCGGCTTCCCGGAAGATGCAGTGCACGAAGCAGGCTACCAGTTACACCGCTTGCAAACCGGGCAGCAGCCACTTGATTGGAAACCAATGCAAGGCATAGGGCAGGGAGTGCAGGAAATCCGTATCAGGGAGGAGTCCGGCGCTTTCAGGGTTATCTACGTGGCAAGGTTTGAGGAAGCCGTTTATGTGCTCCATGCCTTCCAGAAAAAGACACAGAAGACCGCACAGCATGACATTGAACTGGCGCGGGAACGCTTCAAGGAAATGATTAGGAGACGTACACCATGAGCGAAGGACATACCACACCAGCAGGGCAAAGCGTCTTTTACGATCTGTTCCCAAAAGAGCAGGCGGCAAACCTGCTTATCAGGGCGCAATTGCTGGATGAGCTTATCAGGATCCTGCAATTACGGTTTGCAACACAGGCGGAAGCGGCGGCGGCGCTGGATGTTTCACAAGCGCGAATCAGCGACCTGTACCGGGGCAAGATTCAACGTTTCACCGTGGACATGCTGATAAACCTGCTGGCGCGTGTCGGGCAGTCTGTCGAAGTGCATACCAGGGCGGCGGCATGACTGAAAAGGGACTGAATCAAGCCACTTGCAGCAAGTCTGGATAGCCACCAACCCACCACCAGAACCGGGCAATGACCCGGTTTTTTTTCGCCATCCATCCAGACAGAAAGCAAAGAAGCCTGCGAAAAAAGCGAATTTGCGAATTAAATCAGAAACCGCTTTTTTAATCTATTGGGAAATCCCCCGGCTTTGCCGGGGAGACGTGCATAGTTT
>NZ_JAYMYJ010000090.1:0-75969 GCF_035668035.1 Candidatus Thiothrix phosphatis
TAGCATTTGATAGCAGCGTTGATGGACTTGATATTGCGGTTTTCTTCCAGAAAATGGCCGGTCTGCACAAACATACCGCCAGAACCGCACGCCGGGTCATGGATAATGCCGTGATCCGGCTGGATCAGGTTCACGATCAGTTGCACCAGTGCGGGTGGGGTGAAGAATTCGCCGCCTTCCTGCGCGCCTGCGCCATCCATGGAAAACTTCATCAGGAAGAATTCGTAAATGCGCCCGAACACATCCCCGGTCAGTTTTTTCACACTGTCCTTGTTGAACACACGGATAAGTTCACGAAGCAAGGCGTCGCCGCGTTCCTGATCACCCATTTCCTGATAGTTTTTGGGCAGAACCCCCGCCAGTTCAGGGTTTTCCGCCTCAATCAGGCGCATCGCTTCGTTGACAGCTGAACTGATGGTTTCACCTTCCGGCAAGTTGGCGAGATACTCATAGCGCGCTGTTTCGGGGATGAAAATGGCACCTTCCGCCTTGAATTGTTCCTTGCCTGACTCTTTGCGGGTGCGCCCCGGCGCGAGTGGCGGTAGGTTTTTCTCGACGCGCTCCCTGGCCTGTTCAAATCGGTTCTGCGCATAGCGCAACAGGATCAAGCCCAGTACCGGGTCTTTATACTCGGCAGCGGTTAGCTTGGAGGTGGCGCGCAGGGTGTTGGCGCTGTCCCACAGTTCGGTTTCCAGTTGTTTGATCTGTTTCTGGTTCAAGGGATGTTTCCGGGGGTAATTCAGGTGAAGGGGGAATGTAAGCATTTGGCGGCGGCTTGCCAACCTTGTTGGGGGGCAATTTGCATAACGGCTGTTCTATAACCTGACGCGGCTTTCGGCTATCATACCCTCTTGATGAACTGCCCAGTTGGTTGAACCCTATGCTGATCCTCCCCGGTAGTGTTGCCCTCTCTGACTCCCGCTGTCTCAAACTGTTAAACGCATTGCAGGCCGCCGTCCCCACGGTCACTGGCCTGCAAGCCGAATATACCCATTTTGTGCGCACATCACGCGAACTGAGCGCAGAGGAGCACGCCCGCCTGCAAACCTTGCTGACCTATGAGGAACGCCAGGGCAGCCATGATTTCAGTGGGACGTTGTTGCTGGTCACGCCGCGTGCCGGGACGATTTCGCCGTGGTCGAGCAAGGCGACCGACATCGCCCACAATTGCGGCCTGACCATGGTGGAACGGATTGAGCGTGGCGTCGCTTATGATGTCCAGGCCAGTGCAACGCTTTCCGATGCGGAACGCGGCCAGCTCGCCGGGCTGCTGCATGACCGGATGACGGAAATGGTGCTGGCCGACATGCAGGACGCCGTGGTGCTGTTCAGTGAGGCCGAGCCCGCGCCGCTGCGTCATGTGGACATTTCCGGCGATGCAGTGGCGGCGTTGCAGCAGGCCAACCTGGAGTGGGGGCTGGCGCTTTCCCCGGACGAAATCGACTATCTGGCTGAAAATTATGCCGAACTGGGGCGCAACCCGACTGACGTGGAACTGATGATGTTCGCGCAGGCCAACTCGGAACATTGCCGCCACAAGATTTTCAACGCGGCCTGGATCATTGATGGCCATGAACAGCCCAAGTCGCTGTTCGGCATGATCCGCAACACCTACCAGCATGCGCCGGAAGGCATCTTGTCCGCCTACAAGGACAACGCTTCGGTCATTGAAGGGCCGTTGGCGACCCGCTTCCTGACGGATGTGAAGACGGGTGAATACCACTACACCAATGAGCCGGTGCATATCCTGATGAAGGTGGAAACCCACAACCATCCGACTGCGATTTCACCATTCCCCGGCGCTGCGACCGGCTCTGGCGGCGAAATCCGCGACGAAGGCGCCACCGGCAACGGCTCCAAGCCCAAGGCCGGGCTGTGCGGTTTCTCGGTGTCCAACCTGCGCATCCCGGGTTACGAACAGCCGTGGGAGCACGATTTCGGCAAACCAGACCGGATTGTGTCCGCCCTTGGCATCATGATCGACGGGCCGATTGGCGCCGCGGCTTTCAACAATGAATTTGGCCGCCCCAATATTGCAGGTTATTTCCGCACCTTTGAAATGCAGGCTCCCGGCGCGAAAGGGCTGGAGCTGCGCGGTTACCACAAGCCGATCATGATTGCAGGCGGCCTGGGCAATATCCGTGAAGGCAATATTGAAAAGCAGCCATTGCCGGAGGGGACGCCGCTGGTGGTGCTGGGCGGCCCGGTGATGCTGATCGGCCTTGGCGGTGGGGCGGCATCCTCGATGGCCAGCGGCTCGAGTGCGGAAAACCTCGATTTCGCCTCCGTGCAGCGCGGCAACCCGGAAATGCAGCGCCGTTGCCAGGAAGTCATTGACCGTTGTGTGGCGCTGGGCGCTGACAACCCGATCCTGTCCATCCATGACGTGGGCGCGGGCGGCATTTCCAACGCCATCCCTGAAATCATCAACGACGCCGGGCGCGGCGGGCGGATTGAGCTGCGCACCGTGCCCAACGACGAGCCGGGCATGTCGCCGATGGAAATCTGGAGCAATGAATCGCAGGAACGCTACGTGCTGGCGGTCGCCGAAGAGCGCCTGGACGCCTTCCGTGAGCTGTGCGAGCGTGAACGCGCCATCTATGCGGTGGTTGGCACGGCGACCAAGGAACAGCAGCTCCTGGTCGGGGATTCCCTGTTCGACAATAACCCGGTCGACCTGCCCATGAATGTGCTGTTGGGCAAGCCGCCGAAAATGCTGCGCGATGTGCGCCATCAGACCTTCCACAAGCCGGAACTTGACCTCAGCCAGATTGGGCTGGCCGACGCCATTGAGCGCGTGCTGCGCTTGCCGACGGTGGCGTCCAAGTCTTTCCTCATCACCATTGGCGACCGCACGGTGACGGGCATGGTGGCGCGCGACCAGATGGTGGGGCCGTGGCAGGTGCCGGTGGCGGATGTGGCGGTGACCGCCGCCGATTACGCCTCGAATTATGGTGAGGCAATGGCGATGGGCGAGCGCACACCGGTGGCGCTGGTGAATCCGGCGGCCTCCGGGCGGATGGCGATTGGCGAAGCCATCACCAATCTTGCGGCGGCGGATATTGCCGACATCCGCCACATCCGCTTGTCCGCCAACTGGATGGCGGCGGCGGGTTATCCGGGGGAAGACGCCGCCTTGTTTGACACGGTGAAGGCGGTGGGCGAAGACCTGTGTCCGCGCCTGGGCCTCGCCATTCCGGTGGGCAAGGACTCCCTGTCGATGAAAACCGTCTGGCGGCAGCATGACGAAGACCGTGAAATGGCGGCACCGTTGTCGCTGATCGTGTCGGCTTTTGCGCCAGTGCAGGACATCCGCAAGACCCTGACCCCGCAACTGTGCACCGATCAGGGCGATACGGATCTGATCCTGGTTGACCTGGGCAAGGGCAAAAACCGTCTGGCGGCGTCCGCGCTGGCGCAGGTGTACGGGCAGGTCGGGCATTACGCGCCTGATCTGGATAACCCGGATGCGCTCAAGGCGTTTTTCGGCGTTATCCAGGAGTTGCGCACTGAAGGCCTGATCCTGGCCTACCATGACCGTTCTGACGGCGGGTTGCTGGCGACCTTGGCGGAAATGAGCTTCGCCGGGCATGTCGGCCTCACCGCCCGCATTGGCCTGCTGGACGATGCATTGCTGCCTGCGCTGTTCAGTGAGGAACTGGGGGCGGTGCTGCAAGTGCGCCACTGCGATACGGATGCGGTGCTGGAGGCTTTCCGTGAGGCCGGGCTGGCGCATTGCGCCCATGTCATCGGTGAACTCAACGACAGCGATGAACTGGTGCTGACCTTCGCCCATGAAGAGGCCTACCGTGCTCCCCGCGCCCGCTTGCAGAAAATCTGGGCGGAAACCAGCTACCGGATGCAGGCGTTGCGTGACAATGCCGATTGCGCCGCCCAGGAGTTTGAACGCCTGGATGACGTGCGCGACCCTGGATTGCCGTTCAGCCTCAGCTACGAGCCGGATGCGGATGTGGCCGCGCCTTATATCAGGACGGGCGTGCGCCCTGCGGTGGCGATCCTGCGCGAACAGGGCGTCAATGGCCAGGTGGAAATGGCGGCCGCTTTTGACCGCGCCGGTTTCAAGGCGGTTGACGTGCACATGACCGACCTTATCAGCGGGCGCGTCAACCTCCGGGATTTCAAGGGGCTGGCGGCTTGCGGCGGCTTTTCTTATGGCGATGTGCTGGGGGCGGGCGGCGGTTGGGCGAAAACCATCCTGATGAACCCACTGGTCAGCGATGAGTTCGCCGCTTTCTTTGCCCGTGGCGATTCCTTCGGGCTGGGGGTGTGCAACGGTTGCCAGATGTTCTCGCAATTGCGCGGCATGATTCCGGGCGCGGCGCACTGGCCGCGTTTCTACCGCAACCGTTCCGAACAGTTTGAGGCGCGCTACGCGGCGGTGGAGGTGCTGAAATCGCCGTCGCTGTTCCTGCAAGGGATGGAAGGCTCACGCCTGCCGATCGCCGTTGCGCATGGCGAAGGCCGCGCGGTGTTTGATGTTGGCGTCAATCCGGCGGATGTGCTGGCGGAAGGGCTGGTCGGGTTGCGTTACATCGGCAATTCCGGCGAGGCCACCGAGCATTATCCGGAAAACCCGAACGGTTCGCCGCTGGGGATTACCGGCGTGACCACGGCTGATGGGCGCTTCACCATCATGATGCCGCATCCTGAGCGGCTGTTCCGCGCCGTGCAGCATTCGTGGAAACCGGCGGGCGCACTGGGTGAGGACGGCGCATGGCTGCGGATGTTCCGGAATGCGCGGGTGTGGGTTGGCTGAATGCTTAAGTTAGGCGATATTGTTGCGCTTTAATTATGGCCATTTAAATTGACGCCAAAATAGACCGTTTGCAGGCTTAGTGTCATATCAAGGCAGGGCAGGCTGATTTCATCCTTCAGCCTGTCAAACTGATGCAAATCCCAGCCGCCTTCAGCATTGCGGGTCAGCATGTCCACCAGCGGTTTGTCCTGCGCCACGATCAGGTAGGCTTGCAGTGAAGGGATCGTTTGATAAGCCAGCGCCTTTTCCAGGTAGTCCTTGCGGATGGTGGAGTCGGATGAGACTTCGACGATCAGGCAGGGTTTTTCCAGATAATATTCGTCCGCGTTGTCGTCTTCTGCACAACCCACCACCACATCTGGGTAGTAATAGGTTTTGCGCTGCGTGGAGGCGCGGACTTTCAGATCCCCCATGAACGCCTCACATTGGCCGCCGCTGTTATCCATGAAAGCACGGTAGCAATTGCCTGCAATGCGGTTGTGCCGCTTGCTTGCGCCCGCCATCGAGTAAATTCGTCCGTCTATGTATTCATGGCGTTCTTCGGCAAATTTCTCCCCTTCCAGATATTCTGCTTCGGTAATGTAATGGTCTTCTTGCTGTTTTGTCACGGACATGGGCGTGGCCTCCCGCTCTTGCTTTGACAAAGCATAACATCCGGCGGAAAGCTCGGGAATTTGCTCATGTCTTAAACACCTTGGTGAACATTTCCAGCATGGCTTTGCGCGTCTTGTAGCGGGTGCGGAAATCTGCCACCAGGTTGTTCGCCATGTTTTGGCCATTGGGCATCTTGGCCAGGATTTTCAGGTCGTTGACCGTCTGTTCATAGGCATGCCGTCCGGTGTTGTTGCGGAGGTAGTCGCAAATCTGGCTGGCGTAGGCGACAGTAATTTCCTGCGGGAAAGCGGTCGCCAGCAGTTGCGCATATTTTTTGAATAATGTGTGGGTTTGTCCTGGTATGGGCGCGGGCTGGGTGACCAGGGCGTACAGGGCCGGGAGGTCGTTTTCTTCCTCCAGCAGGTTGGCACGGGCAGGGTCAAAGCCGCGCGCGGCGGGGATCATGGCGTACAGGCGCTGGCGGACTTCTGGCCATTCATCTGGGGAATAGGCGGCCTTTAGCTGGCGATAGTATTCCAGTGAAAACTGATTGTTCTGGAACAGCCATTCCAGTTCGCTGCGGATGGCGGGCGGTTCATTGAGCTGGTAGGCAATTTCCAGCAAGCGGACACGCCAGCGGTTGAGGATGCCGGGAAGGCTTTGCTGTTCAGCCAGCCTGACGCCTTCCAGCAGCAACTGGCGGGCTTTGGCGAAATCTTTGGTGTCAATGGCCTGTTGGACTGCCGTATCCCGGAAATCAGGGATTTCCAGGTGGGCGGATGTCAGCGTGTCCAGCTCATCCTGCCTGCCCCAGGCTTTGAGCAATTTCAGTTGCAGGCGTAACAGGTAATCCCGTCCCCAGCCGATGGGGGTTGCCCTGATCTGCTGGTCAAGCACCTGCAAATAAGCATCCTGATAGGCGCGGTTGTCCGCCGTCCAGGTTTCCAGCAGCTCGGTGAAAATGCCTTCCAGCCCATATTCGCTGTATTGCTTGTCAAAACTGGCAGCGAGCACTTGCTGGAACAGTTGCTCTTGGCGTTCGGCGGGCAGCAGGCGGTAGGGTTTGGCGAGAATGGCTTTAACACCATACATCAGGTCGCCGAGCCCGCCATCCGAGTCGTCAATCTGGTTGGCGATGTCCGCAATGCTGCGGGCGATGGCAAAGCCCGCGTCGATGCTACCGGCAGGTTCAAGGGGTGACTGTTGCAGCGTGTCCAGCAGTTCCTGCGCTTCGTCCACGAAGTTGTTTGCCTCTTCATAGTCAATGAAGCCGTGCTGGAAATGACGGCGTGCCAGATGGCTGAACATTTGCTGGTATTGTTTGGCGATATTTTCCCCGCCGGAAACAACTGGCTGGAAGCGCAGCAGGAATTTGTCCAACAGGGCGCGGTCGCCATGCAATTGCTGGCGGATGTAGGCTTCCAAGTCTTCGCGTTTGATGGTTTTCAGTGTCTGGTCAAGCTGTTCGCGTTTGCTGGGGGCGCTGGCGGCTGTAGCCTGGCCCGTGGCGGATGTTTGCCGACGGGCGCGGATATTGAGCAGGGTCGCCACCACATGTTTGCAAACCGGGCCGTAATCATACGGGCAGGAGCATGACCAGTCAGTCACTGTGTCGCCATCCAACTGGATTTCCACGTCGTAAGTCTCGGTGCCTTCAACGTAGGCTTGCCAGAATTCAGGTTCGGTTTCTTCCAAATCCAGGACAAAGGCGGTATAGCCTTGACCCCGTTGCAGGATGGCGTGGTCAACAGATGTTTCCAGATTGTTCAGTTTCATGGCGCGCCAAGGGAGGTGGTTCAATTCTGAGTGATTGTAGCGGATGCGGAGGGCTTCTGTGTGTTCCGGGTCTGCCTGCCGCCAGCATTTGCGTTAAACTCACCCTCATTTTGGGTGGTGGCGAGAGGCGATGGCCGATTTCTGGAATCCTGTTTTTGACAGTCTGCATCCCTGCTTCCGGCAGTTGCAAAATATCCGTTGTTGGCAGGAACAGGCGGAATGGCCTGAGGTTGAAATGCTGACCCGTTTGCTGCCCGCTGGTTTATGCGCGCAGTCCGGCCAACCGATCCGTTTTTTGCCGCAGGATGGGACTTTGCCGTTTCCGGAACTTTACTACGAAGAGCGGATTTTTCAGCACGGCATCGTCGCCACCCGTCCCAACTGGCATGATTTCTTCAATGCGTTGATGTGGGCGCTGTATCCGCAAACCAAGGTGATGGTCAATGCGCTGCATGCCACCGACATCATGCGGCATGGCCAGCCGCGCACTTCGCAGCGGGATGCGCTGACGGTGTTGGATGAAAGCGGCGTGGTGGTCGCCGCCAGCCGCCGCGACCTGTTGCAACTGGCGCTGGATTTCAGTTGGGAAGCCCTTTTTTGGCAAGAGCGCGCTGCATGGCGGCGGGAAATCGCTTGCTTTGTCCTGGGTCACGCCACCTTGGAGAAGCTGCTCACGCCGTATGTCGGCCTGACCGCGCATGCTTTGTTGGTGGCGGTGGAACCGGCGTTTTTTGGTTTGGCGCTGGCGCAGCAACAGGCGTATCTGGATGGGGTGATGGCCGCCAGCCTGCAACAAGGCGGGTTGCTTTCACCTGCGGGGCTTAATCCGTTCCCGCTCTTGGGCGTGCCTGGTTGGTGGGCTAATGATGCACCGGCGTTTTATCACAATGAGCGTTATTTCCGGGCGAAGACGCGTGAACGGAAGGCGCAAATTATTGCAGCGTACTGAACTGGAATGTATGGCTGGTTTCGGCGTCGGCGGTGACTTCCAGGCGTGCTTCCTGGGTTTCTTTGCCAAAACTGGCCTTGATGCGGTAAGAGCCGATTGGCAAGGTGTCGCTGATTTTGGATTTGAACAGGTGGCCGGAGAGGTAGTCGTCAGCGGGCGAGTACAGTGTGAAATTGGCGTCCACCGCCTGTTGCTGGGAGCCTTGCGCCTCCAGTAGCAATGTGCCCATTGGGCCTAAGTCGAAATGCTGGTCGATGGTTTGCCCTGGATTGATATGGATGGTTTTGACTTGTTTGATGGTTTTCCAAAGCATGCTGACCTGATAGTCACCGGGGGGGAGGGGCTGGCTGGCTTCGGTGCGGGCGGTAAACTCGGTGATGTAATCGCCATCGCCGCTGTAGATCAGGAAACTGGCGGGCAGGTTTGTCTCGTGGCCATTGGCTCCAGCACTCAGGCGCAGGATGCCTGATGTCTTGTCGGGCGGCGTGGCATGGGTTTGTTCCGTTGTTTGGAGGGTTTGCCGAAGCTGTCCGGCGAATTGCCCTGCATCCTGAATCCTGGCGAAGCGTCCGCCGCTGGTTTCCGCCAAGCAGCGCAGGCTGCTGTTTTCTGTGTCCTGTAAGGAAAGGACATGGATGTGGATGTCGGGATGCGTCGTTTTCAGGTGTTCGGCTGTGGCGCAGGGGTCGCCGCCGCAGCTTTCCGGGCCGTCACTGACCAGCAGGATGTCGCCAGACCCATCCAGCAGATTGGCGGCCTGTCCCAACGCAGCGCTGATAGGGGAGCGCCCGTAAGGTGCAATGCTGTTGATTTTTTGCGACAGGGCGGGCGCATCCATTTCACCAGGGCTGGCGATCACATTGATGTCGTTGCAAGCTGATTTGCGGTGGTTGCCATAAGTCACCAAGCCAATGGCGCTTGTTTCTGGTTGTTGCATCAGCAGGGTATGCAGCCCGTTACGCGCCAGGACTATTTTGTGTGTGTCACCCGCTTTCCCCCACATGCTGTTGGATGCGTCCAGCACGATGACCAGTCCGGTTGGTTCCGCTGCCAGCGGATGCACAGGTGTTGCCCCCGCCATGATGGCGATGACGAAACTGATGGTTTTCAGTATTTTGGAGAGTCCGCTGTCCATGCCAGCAGCGTAATATGCCTTGGCGAAGAAAGTATGTTTTTGCTGGCGTTTAATGCTAAATTGGGCGTTTTTTACGATAAAAGGAAAACAAAATGGGCGTTCAAGATGCTTTTATCCCTCCACGTTCCGCTGTCCAGGATGTTGCAGGCGGCAGCGGTGCAATGACCGACAACATTGTTGCTGCATTGCGTAAAACCCGGCCATGGGTGTTGTTTTTATCCATTATGGGGTTTATTGGCGCGGCCTTCATGGCGTTGGCATCCATTCCCATGCTGATGGGCAGCGCACTGATGGGCAATATGGAGGGCGCGCAGGCCGAACTGGGCATTTACGGGACAGGCATGATGGTGGGAATGGGCGTGATGTATTTGCTGATGGCCCTGGTTTATTTCATGGCGTCGCTGTACCTGCTACGTTACGCAGGCTCGATCAAACGCGCAGTCACATCACTGGATGTGGCGGATCTGGAAACGGCGCTGGGGCAACAGGCAAGCTTTTGGAAACTGGCAGGAATTATGGCGTTGGTGTTCTTGGTGCTGATGGTTGTCATGATGGTGGTTGGTATCGGCGGCGCTATTTTCATGGGTGGTCGCGGTATGTAATTTTCTGACCGTTCAAGGGGAAACTGCTTGCATGTTTCCCCTCTATCCACCATTCTTGTTGAGGATTAAGGGTCTTGTGGGCTAATAAACATCAAGACTAATCTTAAGCGCCACAGAGCGTGTAACCTAACAATAATAAAGATAATAACTCATGCAGGTTGCAACATCCGCTGCGCCAGCCACAATGTTTGGTGAAAGGCTGGTCAAATTAGGCAAACTGAAACCCGCTGATCTTGAGCGTGCATTGCGTGCGCAAACCGAGATCCGCCAGCCGCTGGGCAGTGTGCTGGTTCGTCTGGGTATGCTGACCGAACAGGAAGTGGCGTTCGTGCTGTCACGCCATTTGAATGTGCGGTTGGCGTTGACGAATGACTACCCCTCCATTCCGGTTGAAAACCCCGGCATTGCCATCAACTACATGCGTACCGCTGAAATTGTTCCGGTGCAGACGGGAGAGGAACGTCTGGTGGTCGCCATGTCCAACCCACAGGATCCTTTTGCCCGGCAAGCCATTGGCATGGCCAGTGGCAAACTGGTTGAACCGCTGCTGGGGTTGCCCAGTGAAATCCGCGCCAATATCGAGCGTCTGTATGGTGGTGAAGCTGACAAAAAAGAGGTTGGCGAGGATGAGTTCGAGATCAGCAGCCATAATGATAATTTGGATGACATCGAACATTTGAAGGATATGGCCAGTGAGGCTCCGGTTATCCGCTTGGTCAACCAGATCATGACCAATGCCATGAGCCAGCGGGCTTCCGATATTCACATCGAGCCGTTTGAAAGCCATCTGAAGGTGCGTTACCGCATTGACGGCGTGATCCATGAAGTGGATTCACCGCCGCCGCAGCTGACTTCTGCCATTATTTCCCGGCTCAAGCTGATGGCGCGGCTGAACATCGCCGAGCGCCGCCTGCCGCAGGATGGCCGTATCCAGTTGCGCGCGCAGGGCAAGGAAATCGACATGCGTGTGTCCACCGTGCCAACCATGCATGGCGAGAGCGTGGTCATGCGCCTGCTTGACAAGCACAGCGTCAAACTGGATCTGCAAACCCTGGGGTTTTCCGACGACAACTTGCAAAAACTCCAGCAACAACTGGAAGCGCCGCATGGCGTTATTCTGGTCACAGGGCCGACCGGCTCCGGTAAAACCACCACCTTGTATTCCGCCCTGACCCAATTGAACACGCCGGAAAACAAGATTTTGACCGTGGAAGACCCGGTGGAATACGAGTTGGAGGGCATCAACCAGATCCAGGCCAATCCGAAAATCGGCCTGACCTTTGCTGACGCTTTGCGCTCCATTGTCCGTCAGGACCCGGATGTGATCATGATCGGTGAGATGCGCGATGTGGAAACTGCGCGTATTGCCATCCAGTCCGCCCTGACCGGCCACTTGGTGCTGTCCACCTTGCACACCAACGACGCCGCCAGTGGCATCACCCGCCTGTTGGACATGGGGATTGAAGATTACCTGCTCACCTCGACCGTCAACGGCATTCTTGCCCAACGTTTGGTGCGGCGCTTGTGCCCGCAGTGCCGTGAGCCGCATCCGGTGCTGCCGGAAATTGAGGAAGAGCTTGGGCTGCGCCGTTACCAGCCGGATGGCGAGTTGCGGTTGTGGCGTGCCAAAGGATGCAACGCTTGCAGCAATAGTGGCTACAAGGGCCGTAGCGCCATTCACGAAATCCTGGTGATGGATGACCCGATCCGCCGCCTGATCCTCAAGCATGAAGACGCTGGCGTGTTGCAGGAACAGGCGCGCAAGGGTGGCATGCGCACCATGTACGAAGACGGCCTGCTCAAGGCCTTGAAAGGCGTGACCACCTTGGATGAAGTGCTGCGGGTAGCGGAGGAAACCCCGAATGGCAGCGTATAGTTATAAGGCCATTACCCCTGGCGGTGTGGCCAAGGAAGGCGTGATGGAGGCGGCCAGCGAAGCGCTGGTGGTGGAAAGCCTGCATGCGCAAGGGTTGATCCCTGTCAAAATCCAGGCGGGGAAATCCGCTGTGGGTGGTGGTAAGGGCTCTGCTGCCAAAAAATCCGTCGGGTTGTTCGGCGGCAAAAAGGTTGCCCAAGAAGACATTATGGCGTTGACCCAGCAGATGTCCACCATGCTCAAGGCTGGGTTGCCGCTGGACCGTGCGCTCGGCATCCTGCTGGAAATCAGCGACAAACCGGCGGTGCAGACGCTGGTGCAGGGCATCCAGAACCAAATCCGCAGCGGCAAACGCTTTGCTGACGCGCTGGATGAAAGCGGCAAGTTCTCACGTTTCTACGTCAATATGGTGCGGGCGGGCGAAGCGGGCGGTTCCATTGATGATGCGCTTGGCCGTCTGGTCGACTACATGACGCGGGCGAAGGAATTGCGCGGCACAGTGATTTCCGCCCTGATTTATCCGGCCATCCTCGCGTTTGTGGCGGTGGTGTCGATCATTGCGCTGCTGACATTTGTGGTGCCGCAGTTTGCGCAGATGTTCCAGGATATGGGCGGCGAACTGCCGACCATCACCCGAGTGGTGATGACGGCGGCGGATACCTTGCAGCATTACTGGTGGGCGGTGCTGGGTGGCTTCCTGCTGGTGCTGATGCTGCTGCAATACGTCCTGACCAATGAAAAGGCGCGCGCTGGCCTTGACCGCAGCATGTTGCGCTGGCCGATTGTCGGCGGCCTGATCGGCAAGATTGAGACCGCGCGTTTTTCCCGCAGCCTGGGAACCTTGCTGCACAACGGCGTCCCGCTATTGGGCGCATTGAAAATTGCCAAGAATACGATCAGCAACCGGGTCATGGCGGCGGCGGTGGAGGAATCCGCCGACAGCCTTAAGCAGGGCGAAAGCCTGACCCGGACATTATTGGGCAAAGGCGTGTTTCCCCCATACGCCTTGCACATGTTGCGCGTCGGAGAGGAAACCGGGCGTATGGAAGATCTGCTAAGGGAAGTGGCAGACATTTACGATGATGAAGTCAAAACTGCCGTGAAACAGATGTTGGCGCTGCTGGAGCCGCTGCTGATTCTGGTGATGGCGCTCGCCATTTTGGTGATTATTGGCTCGGTGCTGTTGCCGATGATCAATATGGCCGATCTGGTGAAGTAGGAATCCCCAATTTCGATAACACAATAAAAGCTAACCAAAATAGCTAATAACAAGGAGCTAATAATGCAACACAAACCCCAAAGTGAACGACTGTCCAACCCACAACGCGGCTTCAGCCTGATTGAGCTGATGATCGTGCTGGTCATTCTCGGCCTGATTGCCGGGATTGTTGGCCCGCAAGCCCTGAAATACCTCGGCAAGGGCAAGACCCAATCCGCCAAGGTGCAGATTGAAAACATCAGCGCAGCCCTGGACATGTACCGCCTGGAAGTTGGCAGTTACCCAACTTCGGCGGATGGGCTCAAGGCGCTGGTGACCCAGCCTTCCAATGCGCGTGGCTGGAATGGCCCCTACCTGAAAAAAGGCGAAGTGCCCAAGGATCCATGGAACAACGATTACCAGTACAAACGTCCTGGCAGCAACAGCCAGCCATATGACCTGATGTCTTTCGGCGCGGATGGTGCCGCCGGTGGTGAAGGCGAAGATGCAGACATTACGCTCTGGAAACAGCAATAGTGGCTTCACCCTGCTGGAACTCATGATCGTATTGGTTCTGGCGGGCTTGTTGATGGGGGTGGTGGCGACTTCCTTGAGCGAAGGCCCCGTGCTGCGTAAAAGCAGCCGGGAAGTCGCCGCCAGCCTGCGTCATGCCCGCGCCCAGGCGATCATGCGCCAGCAGCCGGTCTTGTGGAAAATGAACATCAAGGACAAGCGTTTCTGGATTGAGGGCGGGGCGGACAATGCCGAACGCACGTTCAGCAGTGCTATCGAGGCCAAAATCAACACCACCTCTTCGGAAGTGAGTTCCGCCGACCAAGGCGGCATCCGCTTCTTTCCTGATGGCGGCTCCACCGGCGGGTCGGTGGAGCTGACCTACAAGCAACAGGCCTACAAGGTCAATGTCGAATGGGTGACGGGGCGTGTTTCAATCCAGTAAAGGTTTTTCCCTGCTTGAAGTGCTGGTCGCTTTTGTGGTGATGGGGCTGGTGGTCGGTGTCATCCTGCAACTGTTCGGTTCCTCCATGCGCGGTGTGGCGCTGTCAGATGAATACAGTTTTGCCGTGCAGGTGGCCGAGTCCCGCATGGCGGCTGTTGGCCGCGAGATTCCGGTGGAAGAGGGGGATACCAGCGGCGAGGAAAAAGGCTCCGGCTACCGCTGGGAAGTCAGGATGGAGCCAATCAAGCTGGATGACAAGCAGGAAAAGCTTTCCATCCCGTTGCAACTTTATCAGGTGGATGTCGCCGTAACCTGGAAGACGGGTGAGAAAGCGCGGGAATTCCATTTGTCCTCTTTGCGTTTTGGGAAAGAAAAATGAAGCAGCGTGGCTTTACCTTGCTGGAAATGCTGATTTCATTTGCGCTGGTCTCCTTATTGTTTCTGGCCCTGTTTGCGGCTTTCAACACCATCGGGCGCGGTTGGGATGCGGCGGACGCCCGCATCAACAAAACCGAGGACATGCGCCTGATCACCGATTTTCTGCGTCGTCAACTGAGCCAGGCGATGGTGGTGAAGATTAAAGGGAAAAAGGACGACGCGCCGGTTTATGCGTTTGAAGGCTCCTCTTCCTCCCTGCGTTACGCCGCGCCATTACAACCCTTGCAGCATCAGGGTGGGGTATTCCTGATCGAACTGGATATTGTCAGCGGCAAGCAGGGCAAGGCATTGCAGATGCTGTATGCCCCTTACCGGCCTGAGCTGACCTGGGATGATGCGTTCAAGGACGCCGAACCGGTCTTGGTGTTCGATGGGTTGAAAGATGCCGCATTTGCATACTTCGGTGCAGAAGAGGCGAATCAGGATCCGCAATGGGAGTCTGAATGGGAAGAACAGCCAACCTATCCGCTGCTGCTGAAATTGTCGTTGGCGGATGCGGAACGGCCGTGGCCGGACATGCTGATCGATTTGCCGCAGGTGAGTGATTATGAAAAATAAATTGTCCCCCTATCCTTGGCCTTACCTGCGGGGTGGCATGGGTCGGCAAGCGGGTGTGGCGATGGTGGTGGTGCTGTGGATGATCATGGTGATGATGGCGTTGGCGGCCAGTTTGGTGTACGCCACCCGCACCGAAACCAGCATGGTGGATTACGCCCGCCGCACTGCCATGGCCCGGGCTATCGCCGAAGCTGCCACCCATTATGCGGTCATGCAACTTTTCCTGCCCAACAAGGAGCGGGATCTCAAGTTGGGAGGGACGCCACTGCTGTGGAGTTACGACGGCGCAAAAGTCGAAATCCGGGTGGTCGGCGAGAATGGTTTGATCGACATCAATTACGCCAGCCGCCCATTGTTGCAGGCAATCCTGAAGCAGGTCGGCCTGAATGACGAAGCCAACGAGCGGATGTTGGATATTCTGGAAGATTTCCGGGATGTGGATGACCTGCGTCGCCTCAATGGTGCCGAGGACAAGGATTATGAGCGTGCTGGTTTGCCATTCGGTGCCAAGGATGCCCCGTTTGAGCGGATTGAGGAGTTGCAGCAGGTGATGGGGATGACGCCAGAGCTTTATCAGTCGCTGACCCGTTTCCTGACAGTCAATTCCGGCGCAACCGGGATCAATCCGATGTTGGCTCCCCGCCAAACCCTGCTGTTGCTGGCGGAAGGGGATGCGGCGAAGGTTGATGCCTATATGCAGAAGCGGGAGGAGTCGGAAGGGGAATATGTGCAGCCGGATTTTGGTGGGCCATTTTTGGATTCCAGTCAGCAGCCGCTGTACCGGATGCAGATCAGGGTTTATACAGACGAAACCGCCCCCCCGTATTTTGAGGAGCGGTCAGTCCGGTTGGCACCCGGTAAAATGCCACCTTTCATCAATTATTTCCGTATCTTGCAAGAATCTTCCGAGCAGTTTGGGTGACGGGCTGTTCTTTAAACCAGCGGCGCAAGCTGTCTTTTTCAGCTTTTGCAACAGGGGCCAACAGTAACAGGTACGCCAGGAACGTCAGCAGGAAGGCGTAAAACATCAGGCTTGCATTGATTTGCAGGTGCTCTGACACAACGCCCACACTTGCAAGTGCAAACGCCAATGTGCTCATGGTGACCAGCGTGGCGGATTTGCTCAAGCCGATTTCCATCAGCAGGTGGTGCAGGTGATCACGGCCAGCGGCAAAGGGGGAACGGCCTTCGCGCAGACGGTGCAGGATCACACGCACCATATCCATGATCGGCAGCGCAATCAGCCACAACGCTGTCACCGGACGGAATGCTTGGGCGCTAGGGTCTTGTGTGCCTTGGATCAACAACCAGCTAATGGTCAGGCCAATCAACATGGAGCCTGCATCCCCCATGAAAATTTTCTGTTTGAAAGGCGGCAACACCAAGTTGTTGAGCAGGTAAGGGATCAGGGCGGCGATGAAGACGACACAGACGCCCAATTCCGCCGTATGGGCAGGCAGGTTGAACAACATAACCAAGCTTAATAGTGAACCCATGGCGACTGAGCCTAATAGCCCGTCAATGCCATCAATCATATTGAACGCATTGATGACGCCTAGCACGATGATGACGGTGAACGGGTAGCTGAATAGGCCAAGATCAATTTCGCCAAGACCCAGCAGGTTGCCAAGGTTTTGCAGTGACAAGCCAGAGCCGAGGCACAACGCCAGTGTGAGGAGGGTTTGCATGGCGATGCGCAGTTTGACAGAGAGGTCTTCCGCATCATCCGCAACGCCCAGCAACACGATGCCAAGGGCGCAGAGCAGCCAAGTGCTGACGGCTGGATTGGCGGGCAGGATAAACAGGGTGGCGACGGATACGCCAGCGAATATTGACATTCCACCGATCAGCGGAACGGCTCCCGTATGCTGTTTTCTGCCTTTGGGGATGTCGAGCAGATGGGCGCGGCGCGCTACAGGCTTGAGCAGATAAAGTGCAATCCATGTCACGCACAGGCTTGTTATCAAGGATATTGTAAGCATGTTGTCCTCGTGGTTTGTTGTCTTCCTGAGGACTTTTTTATGCTATGCCGATGAGGTTTGCTTATCCGGCCAGTTTCAAACGAATGATAAGACCGATTAGTGGAAAATGCCTTGTCAAAAAAGCCGATGGACGGAAAGCTGGTTTTATGCTGCGGCGGATAACTTTAACCAAGTGGTCTTGATGAATTCACCCAATTGCATGAATTCGGTTTCGCGGGCGCTGCCGCGCCGCCAAGCCAAACCAATTTCGCGGTAGCTTTCTTCCGGTAGGGGCCATATTTTTACATGCGTGCCAGCCAGCAATGCAGAGCCTTTGACCATTTCCGGCAGATAAGAAATCCCCAAGTCCGAGTCCAACATTTGCACCAGTGTCAATAGGCTGCTGGCGGTAAAGCGGCTGACTTTGTCCATATCCTGTAGGTGGCAGGCGGACAGCGCATGGTCGCGCAGGCAGTGGCCATCCTCCAGCAGCAAAATGCTTTCCGGGTTCAGCTCGTCGAAAATATAGCGGCGGGGACGGGTATGTTGGGTGTCCTCACGGCAGGCAAGGAAAAAACTGTCATGAAACAATGGCAGGATTTCGACATTACGCAGTGAATAGGGCAAGGCGAGGATGATCAGGTCAAGTTCGCCACTCATCAGCTTTTCGTAAATGCGTTGGGTGACGTCTTCAGTCAGATACAAGCGCAGATGCGGGAATTGCTGGCGCAGGGATGGCAGGACTGACGGCAACAGGAACGGGGCGATGGTGGGGATGACGCCGACCCGGAGTTCGCCCGTCAATGGCGCATGGTTGCTGCGCGCCAGTTCCACCAAGTTTTCGATGTCGCGCAAGCAGCGGCGGGCTTCAGCAGCAATCTGGCGGCCGATATGGGTGACGGTGACATTCTTGTTGGTGCGGTCGACCAGTTGCACCTCGAGGATGGTTTCCAATTCGCGGATGGCGGTGCTGAACGCAGATTGCGAGACAAAACAGGCTTCGGCCGCTTTGCCAAAGTGTTCATGGCTTTCCAACGCAATAAAATAACGTAACTGCTTCACCGTAGGCAGGTTCATGGCATGGTAACCTCGGGGTGTATCGTTTTTCGACTTACCGCAAGAATAATATTCTATTTTCTGTATGGATGTAAAAAACCTTTTGCGCCGTAACGCCATTCGTCGGCAGGATGCTTGCGATTGTTCGGGAGCAGGGCACGGGTTCTTTACGGATTCAATTAACATAATTTCAGAAGATAAATTAGCGGTTTCCATACTTTACTTATAAATAAAATCGCTCCAATCAATAACTCTCATTTATTAAATGTTTTGTATTTTTCTTTAAGTTAATCCCCGGATAAAGGGGAGCTGGTTCTGTGCGCACGCATGATGCGGAAAGTTGAGGTCAAATGAAAAATGTACAAAGGAATGTCGTTTTTAGCGTTGTGGGGTATGCCCTGCCATTGCTTGCGGCTTTGGCGACCATTCCATTTATGGTCAGTAAGTTGGGAACGGAGTTCTACGGTTTGTATGTCATCTGCGTATCCCTGATTGGTTTCATGACGCTTGTCGATCTGGGGGTTGGGCAGTCAATCATCAAATATGTCGCGGCCTATGAGGCGACTGGCCAGCAGGCAAAAGTCGCGCCAGTCCTGAATGTGTCGCTGTTGGTTTATGTGGCGCTGGGCGCAGTCAGCGTTGTTCTCCTTTATGCGCTGGCCCCAATGCTGGCGGCACATTTGTATGGTGACCCATACAAACAAATGCTGGCGCAAAAGGTCTTGCGTATCACCACCCTGCCGTTGTTTTTCAGCTACCTTAACCAGTTTTACCTGAATGTATGCAAGGCGTACCACCGTTTTGACGTACCGGCAGTGATCCATAACCTGGGCAATCTGGGCGGGATTGCGGTGGCGACAGCCCTGTTGCTGGCGGACTTTTCTTTGGTTGGGGTCATGTGGGGCTACGTGGCTGTCCAGGCTCTGGCGTTGGCCAGCGGTTATATTGCCAGCCACAAGGTTTTACCGGCGGGAATTCATCCCTATCCGGTGTTTGACCGGGTTATTTTTGATGAAATTGTCTCGTTTAGTTTTTATACATTCATGGGGAATTTTTTCAGTTCCCTGACAACCCGGGCTGACAAGCTGCTGATCGGCCTGGTGATAGGGACTGAAGCGGTCACTTACTACCAAATACCTTTCACCATTGCCCAAATGGCCAATGGCATTATCCATACCCTGGCGCAGATTGCCTTTCCCCGTTTTAGCGAGATGTCCAGCCTGAATGACAAAGAGGGATTGTTGGCCTTATACCGGAAAGTGAGTGAGGCCATGTTCCTGATCAGCATGGTGCTGGCGGTCATGATGATTACAGTGGGCGGCGATTTCCTGGGGTTATGGATTTCCCCAGAGTTTGCGGCGAAGGCTGGCCCCACCTTGCAGATCATTGCGGCGTACTTTTTCCTGCACTCGAATACGGTTGCGGGCTACTGGGTGTTGCAAGGCAGCGGTCAGGCGAAGCTGACGGCCTTAATTGGCATGGTTGGAATGACTGCCTACTTTATTGGGATTTATTATCTCGGCGGAAAATACAGTTACAACGGGGTGGCGTTTGCGCTATTTCTGTTGCTGTCAGCAGTCCCGCTGCAATATATGTGGATAAATCGTTACATTGGCCATTCATGTATAAATTATCTTGCACAAGTGTTGATGTTTGGATTATTGGGTTATGGCTTGGTGTGTGGGCTGGAATTGTTCAATCAGCAACTGAACAATAGCCTGTTGGAAATCATCGCCGATGCGGTTTTGATGTTGCTTATGTTGGCATTTGGGTTATGGATAATCCTGGGGGGAGGCAAGGCAGGAAGCGGGAAAACCGGCCTTCCTGCCTGAAACGGGCTGTTTTTTAGCTTTTGAGGCGTTTGTACTTGATCCGCTGCGGATGCAGTTCATTGCCGTGGCGGCGTTTGTAATCTTCTTCGTAGTCGCTGTAGTTGCCTTCAAACCAGGTCGCCTGCGACTCGCCTTCAAACGCGAGGATGTGGGTGGCGATACGGTCCAGGAACCAGCGGTCATGCGAGATCACCACCGCGCAGCCAGGGAAGTTGAGCAGCGCTTCTTCCAACGCGCGCAAGGTTTCCACATCGAGGTCGTTGGTCGGTTCGTCAAGCAGCAGCAGGTTGCCGCCGGACTTGAGCAGCTTGGCCAGATGCACCCGGTTGCGTTCACCGCCGGACAAATCGCCGATGCGTTTCTGCTGGGAGTCGCCCTTGAAGTTGAAGCGGCCAACATAGGCGCGTGACTGAATTTGATAACCGCCCACCGTCATGATGTCATGCCCGTCCGCAATTTCCTGGAAGACCGTCTTGTTCGGGTCAAGGTCGTCGCGGGACTGGTCGACATAGGCGATCTTGACGGTTTCACCCACACGGAACGCGCCGGAATCAGGCTGTTCCTGCCCGGTGATCATGCGGAACAGGGTGGTCTTGCCCGCGCCGTTGGGGCCGATAATGCCGACGATGCCGCCCTTGGGCAGGTTGAAGCTGAGGTTGTCGTACAGCAGGCGGTCGCCGAAGGATTTGCTGATGCCTTGCGCCTCAATCACCAGGTCGCCAAGGCGCGGGCCGGGGGCGATGTAGATTTCGTTGGTTTCGGCGCGTTTCTGGTAATCGCTGGATGACAGTTCCTCAAAACGCTGCATGCGCGCCTTGCTTTTGGCTTGGCGGCCTTTGGGGTTGGAACGCACCCAGTCGAGCTCCTCCTTCATCGCCTTCAGGCGGCCTTGTTCGGATTTCTTTTCCTGCTCCAGACGGCGTTCTTTCTGGTCCAGCCAGGAAGAGTAATTGCCTTCCCATGGAATGCCCTGCCCACGGTCAAGCTCCAAAATCCAGCCCGCCACATTGTCGAGGAAGTAACGGTCATGGGTGACAGCGACCACGGTGCCGGGGAATTCCTTCAGGAAACGCTCCAACCAGGCGACGGATTCGGCGTCGAGGTGGTTGGTTGGTTCGTCGAGGATCAGCATGTCGGGGGAGGACAGCAGCAGGCGGCACAGGGCGACGCGGCGGCGCTCACCACCGGAGAGCTTGCTGACATCAGCGTCCCAGGGCGGCAGGCGCAGGGCGTCGGCGGCGATTTCCAGGGTGTGGTCCAGATTATGGGCGTCAGCGGCTTGCAGGATATTTTCCAGGCGCGCCTGTTCGGCGGCGAGGGCGTCGAAATCGGCGTCCGGGTCGGCGTAGGCGGCGTAGACCTCATCCAGGCGGGCTTGTGCATCCTTGATGACGCTTAAACCCTCCTCCACATTGCCGCGCACATCCTTGTCCGGGTTCAGTTGCGGTTCCTGCGGCAGGTAGCCGATATTGATGCCGGGCTGCGGACGGGCTTCGCCCACAATGTCGGCGTCGATCCCCGCCATGATGCGCAGCAGGGTGGATTTGCCCGCGCCGTTATAGCCGAGCACCCCGATCTTGGCGCCGGGGAAAAAATTCAGGTAAATGTCCTTGAGGACGAAGCGGTTCGGCGGGACAACCTTGCCGACACCGTTCATGGTGTAAATGTATTGCGCCATTCAATGCTCCATAAGCAAAGGCAAAGAAAAGTGGGATTATGCCGCAGATAAACTGGATATTCTATTCGTAGTCAATATTTGTCGGGCGTTTATTGTACATTTATGGCGAAAATATTTATTGTGTTAATTTTTATTGGCAACTTGCTGATTACTGTATTAGGGTAAATTAAAGGGCGGTTACTCCAATATCTCATTATCTATTTATAAAAATATAAGGTGCATAATCACGCTTTCTATAAAATATTTCACAGTTTTATATAAGGCAACCATGGAATTTTAATCTGTAATTATGTTTTTATTTTTTTGATTAGGGGAGGTCTATTTGACGAGAATCGTTTATCGATAACTGGTTAGGTTTGTTATTGCTTCCAGGAGGGTATTTGCCATGTCTGCGTATATTAACAAAACAGTGTTGTTTCTTGTCATTGCATTGCTGTCAGCACCTGTTATGGCGGTTGATTTCGATTATAAAGGTTTTGGTGGGTGGCGCACCTATGCACAAGATGGTGTTACGCCATTGCCTGATGGCAGTGGGGATCGGGGGTTCGCCATTGATCCGGTTGCTTCGCTGGCAGACTGTAAATATGCATGTGGGAATGATCCCATGTGCCAAGGCGTTGAATTTGTCGATTTTGGGGATGGCCACAACATTTGTGAAATCCACTATGACAAGTTTGCAAAATGTGATGTTGCTGGAGGGACAACGACCAGGGCTGGTTGGGATGGCTGTTGGGTCAGGAAAGCCACAACCTGCCCATCACAACACTGGGGTAAAGTGACGTTCAGCCTTAAAGACAAGTCGCCAGTACGTGTTGATAATGGTTATCTTGAGATTGATCCATTGAATAGCAGTAGCCCGGTTTTCGAAGTCTATACCGATGCTGATTGTCGCATACGGTTTAAATCAGAAGAAAATGGCATGTATGTGAAGACAGTGGGTGGGCATCTGAAAGCTGAAGTGAGTTATTTGAATGATGCAACTTACTATGATGTTGCGGAGAATGCTGATACAACCTATTCAATGCAGGACAGTGATTCTAAATACTGGGTTGGATTCACTACCTTGAGTGATGTGTCTATTTATGCTATTGAGCCAACAAAGAATGCGGCTGACAATGATTTCATTGTGAAGATCATTGAATGGAAATAGATGGTTGTTGATTTTTGTTGATTTTTGTTGATGGTTGGGTGGGCGAATGTATTTATTCGCCCACCTGTATTGTTCAAGATAACAGGCCGCTAACTATATTGACCTGTTCCTGCACCAGCGCCGGGTTTCGCCGTGATTCCACATTCAAACGCAGCACTGGCTCGGTATTGGAGCCGCGCAGGTTGAAACGCCAGTCGGCAAATTCCATGCTCAGGCCATCGGTGGTGTCGGTCACCAGCGGCTGCTGCGCCGCGAAGTGTTCGCGCACCTTGGCGATGCAGGCTTTGACATCGGCGACGTGGAAGTTGATTTCACCGCTGCACGGATAAGCCTGGATGCGTTCGTCCACCAGTGTGGACAGCGGTTTGCCCTTGACGCTCATCAGTTGCGCCACCAGCAGCCACGGGATCATGCCGCTGTCGCAGTAGGCGAAGTCGCGGAAATAATGGTGGGCGCTCATTTCACCACCGTAGATGGCGTCTTCCAAGCGCATCCGCTCCTTGATGAAGGCGTGGCCGGTCTTGGACTGGATCGGTTCGCCGCCCGCCGCTTGCACCACGTCGATGGTGTTCCAGGTCAGGCGCGGGTCGTGGATGATCTTGGCGCCCGGATGCTGTTGCAGGAAGGCTTCCGCCAGCAGGCCGACGATGTAATAGCCTTCGATGAATTCGCCTTGCTCATCAAACAGGAAGCAGCGGTCGAAATCGCCATCCCAGGCGATGCCCATGTCGGCGTTATGCTCCAGCACTGCATTGCGGGTGTCGGCGCGGTTTTCCGGCAGCAGCGGATTGGGGATGCCGTGCGGGAATGTCCCATCCGGGTCGTTATGCACCTTGATGAAGGTGACGGGGACTTGCAGGCGCTGGAATTCGGCTTCCAACGCGTCGACCACATGGCCTGCGGCGCCGTTGCCCGCATTCACCACCAGTTTCAGCGGCTTGAGGGACGGCAGGCCGATGTAGCCGAGCAAGTGTTGCACATAAGCCGCCAGCGTGGATTGCTGGGCCAATGTCCCGCGCTGGCTGACGGGCGGGAAGCTGTTGGTTTCCGCCATGCGCTGGATGTCCTTCAGGCCGGTGTCGCCGCTGATCGGCCTGGAGCCTTCGCGCACCAGCTTCATGCCGTTGTAATCCATCGGGTTGTGGCTGGCCGTGACTTCAATGCCGCCATCCACGCCCAGATGGAAGGTGGCGAAATAGATTTCCTCCGTGCCGGTCATGCCGATGTCGATGACATCCACGCCCGCATCCTGCAAGCCGTTGGCCAGCGCCAGCTTGAGCCCTGCGGAGGTCAGGCGCACGTCGCCGCCAACCACGACTTGGCCGCTGCCGCCCACGAATGCGCCATAGGCGCGCCCGATGCGGTAGGCGATGTCTTCGTTCAGTTCTTCACCCAGTTTCCCCCGGATGTCATAAGCCTTGAAACAGGTTAATGTTTGCATGATGTGTGTCTCTTGATTGTTGTGTGTCAATAACTGCCCTTTCTCAACAGCACGGCCACGATGGTCTTGGTCAGGATGATCAAGTCCAGTTCCACCGACCAGTTGCGCACATACCAGACATCCAGTTGCACGCGCTCGGCATAGCTCAGTTCATTGCGCCCGCTGACTTGCCACAAGCCGGTGATGCCGGGCCTGACCTGCGTGTAATAGTCGATATATTCACCATAGGCAACAATTTCTTCCTCGATGATGGGCCGTGGGCCCACCAGCGACATTTGCCCGCGCAGCACATTGACCAGTTGCGGCAGTTCGTCCAGCGAAGTGCGGCGCAGGAAACTGCCGATGCGGGTGATGCGCGGGTCATTCTTCAGTTTGCGGTCGCGCTCCCATTCTTCACGGGCGGCGGGGTCGGATTCAAGGATTTTTTCCAGTTGCCGGTCGGCGTCGACCCGCATGGTGCGGAACTTGTAAATCTTGAATGGCTTGCCGTCCAGGCCGATGCGTTTTTGTTTGAAGATGGGTTTGCCATCCGTCGCCTTCCATACCCAGACGTACACGCCAAACAGGAAGGGTGCCAGCGCCAGCGTCAGGGCGAGTGCCAGCACAAAATCGGACAGGTGTTTGAAGGCCCGGTCACTATCGCTCAACAAATTGTTGCGGACAAAGAAAATCAGGCCTTTCTGGTTGATTGAGTTGAACACTTCCGCATTGAACATCGGCGATGAGGTCATGCGCGGCACCAGCAGTATCCGCTTGACCTTATGCTGGATCTGGTCCATCAGGTGAAACATGTGCTCCATGCCGGTGTTTTCCAGCATGATGATGGTGGCGAAGAAATGTTCGTTCTCCAGTGCCTTGGAAACCGCCACCTGCAAGCCTTCGGGCGAGTGGTGGTTGAGGTTAAGGGTCTGCCCAATATCGAAGCCAAACGGGTTGTCAACGGCCAGCCATTGCTGGGCGTCCGTGCAGGCTTCCTCGTCACAAATCAGCAGCACCCGTTCCCGCAGCAGGGGATGTTGGAGGAAGCGCCGTTTCAGGTAGTAAATCCAAATGGGCAGCAACAGGTTCAGGCTGAAAAAGGTCAGGATGATCATGCGTGAATACTGGTCTGCCTGTTTGAGCATGGACAGCAGGGCGAAATTGATCACCACAGCGAAGAGGTTGCCTTTGATGATCAGCCAGGTTTCCGAGGTCGTCACCATGCGTCGGGTGAGCAAGCGCAAGTAAAAGAAAATCAGCAGATAGACCATGATCTGCCACAGGTATTTGCTGGTGGGGTGGGCGTAAATGTCCGGCAACAGCCATTCCGCCAGACCGCGTGCCAGCAGCAGGTTCAGCACTAACAGCAGGGTGTACAGGGTCAGCTTGAACAGGGTATATTTCATGATTTAGTTATAGAAAAGTCATCACTTTGAATCGAAGCGCCAGTCCAGGGGTCGCCATTCTGCTTTGCACTTATAACGGTCAGCCATATTTGCACGCCCAGCTCGATTCCATTGCCACCCAGTCCTCTCCTCACTGGTGCATTTGGGCGTCTGACGATGGTTCGCGAGATAATACCCTCACAATTCTGGCTGAGTATAGGTCAAAATGGCCTGCCGGGTGCCTATCTATTGTTCATGGGCCGGGGAACGGGTTCGTGGCAAATTTTCTGTCGCTTGCCTGTAATGCCGAAATTCAGGCCAACTACTATGCGTTTTGCGATCAGGACGACATTTGGGAAACGGACAAGCTGCAACGGGCGCTGGATTGGTTGCAGACGGTTCAGGATGGCGTTCCTGCGCTCTACTGTGCACGCACACGGCTGGTCGATGCTGAAAACCGTGAAATCGGCTTGTCCCCGCTGGCGGTCAGGCCGCTCTGTTTTGTCCATGCCCTGACGCAAAACCCTGCCAGCGGCAACACGATGGTGTTCAACCACGCCGCCTGCGCCTTGTTGAGGCAAGCGGGCGCAAATGTGGAGGTGGTGGCGCATGACTGGTGGTTGTATTTGCTGGTGACAGGTGCGGGTGGCGCGGTGTTTTATGACCCTGTCCCGAGCCTGCGTTACCGCCAGCATGGCGGCAATTTGGTGGGGATGAAGCGCAACTGGTTGGCGCGCTTGCTGCGCCTGCGCACGTTGCGGGAGGTGTGGCAGGGAAATTTCAGGCAGGGCAATGACCGTCATATACGCGCTTTACAGCAAGGGCATGTTACACTCACACCGCAAAACCGGTTGATGCTGGACAACTTTGTCCGTGCGCGAAGCCGCTGGCTGCTGCCCCGCTTGTGGGGGTTGTGGCAAGTGGGTGTTTACCGCGAACCGTTGTGGAGCCATGTGGGGCTGATAGCCGCCGCCATTTTCAAGAAGATTTAATATAAACATGAAGTTATATCAACCATTGCCAAACAGCCCCATGGCGATAGCGCATTCCTTGTGGCGGCACCGCCAGCTGGTCTGGCAGATGAGCAAACGCGAAGTCCTGGGCCGTTACCGGGGGTCGATGGTAGGGCTGGCGTGGTCATTTTTCAACCCAATTTTCATGTTGCTGGTTTACACCTTTGTGTTCAGCGTCGTGTTTGAGGCGCGCTGGGGGCAGGACGTGGCGGGCGGGCGGGGCAGTTTTGCAATCATCCTGTTTGCTGGCCTGGTGGTGCACAGCCTGTTTGCGGAATGTGTCAACCGTGCGCCCACGTTGGTGCTGAATAACGCCAGCTATGTGAAAAAAGTGGTGTTTCCCCTTGAAATCCTGCCATGGACAACCTTGATTTCCGCGTTTTTCCATGCAGCCATCAGCATCCTGGTGTTGCTGGTGGCGGAATTGGCGCTGATGGGCGGAATACCGTGGACAGTGCTGTTGTTGCCGGTGGTGCTGGCTCCCTTCGTCATCAGCATTATGGGTATCAGCTGGCTGTTGGCGTCATTGGGGGTGTATCTGCGGGATGTGGCGCAGATCACTGGCGTGATCACGACTGTGCTGCTGTTCATGAGCCCGGTGTTTTATCCCCTGTCCAGGTTGCCGGAGAAATTCCAGGCATGGCTGCTGCTGAATCCCCTGACGTTCATTATTGAGCAGACCCGGCAGGTGCTGGTGTTTGGCAACCTGCCGGACTGGGGCGGCTTGCTGGTTTACAGCGTGGCTGCTTGCCTGCTGGCGTGGCTTGGGTTTGCTTGGTTCCAGAAAAGCCGGGGAGGGTTTGCCGATGTCCTCTGATTTCGCCATCAAAGTGACAAATGTGGGCAAGAATTACCAGATTTACGACCGGCCACACCATCGCCTGCTGCAAATGTTGCCGGGTAACCGACGGCAGTGGTTCCGGGATTTCTGGGCGTTGCAAGACGTTTCCTTCAGCATTGGCAAAGGCGAAACGGTCGGCATTATCGGGCGCAACGGTTCCGGCAAATCCACGCTGTTGCAAATGATCTGCGGGACGCTGACGCCGACCACCGGCAGCATTGAAGTCAATGGCCGGGTCGCCGCCTTGCTGGAGCTGGGGGCAGGGTTCAACCCGGAATTTACTGGGCGGGAAAATGTGTATATGGCGGCCTCCCTGTACGGCCTGTCGAAGGAAGAGACCAACGCCAAGATGGCGGACATCATTGCGTTCGCTGACATCGCCGCTTTCATGGAGCAGCCGGTCAAGACCTATTCCAGCGGGATGTACGTGCGGCTGGCGTTCGCCGTGATTGCCCATGTGGATGCGGACATCCTGGTGGTGGATGAGGCGCTGGCGGTGGGCGACGCTTTTTTCACCCAGAAATGCATACGTTTCCTGCGCGACTTCATGCAGACGGGCACGGTGCTGTTTGTCAGCCATGACACAGCGGCGATTGTCAATTTGTGCAGCAAGGCCGTGCTGTTAAGCCAGGGGAAAATTGCCGAAACCGGCACGCCGAAAGAAGTGACCGAGCATTATCTTGCTACACTGTATGCAGCAGACCAGGATGTGACCGGCGTCAGCCGCAAACAGGATGGGCAGGAAGAGGCCAGCGAAGCATTGGCCGATGTGAAGCCGGATGCGGCAGGGTTCGGCACCGGCGATGCGAAAATCCTAGGGGTCCGGCTGCTGGGTCAGGATGGCGAGCCGTTAACGTATGTCATGGGTGGCGAGGACGTGATGCTGGATATCCGTTGCGCCGTGTACAGGGACATTGTCGGCCCCATCATCGGTTTCCAGTTCAAGGATCGGCTGGGGCAAGTGATTTTTTCCGACAACACCTTCCTTGCCTACCGGGATGATCCGCAGCAGGTGGCGGCGGGGACAGAACTGACCGCCCGGTTTGAATTCCAGTTGCCGTTCCTGCCGTCGGGTGACTACAGCATTTCGCCCGCCATTGCGGAAGGCACCCAGGAGGCGCATATCCAGCATCATTGGCTGCATGACGCCATGATTGTGCGGGTGCATGCCGCGTCCGCCTGCATGGGGCTGATTGGTGTGCCCATGAAGCGCGTCAGCTTGCGTCAGGCGACAGATAGAAAATCATAAATCGGGAGGAATTGAGCGGATGGATTTTACCGGTGAGCGTTTTATGCCGGACGTGCATGGCAATATTGAACTGGAGCACCTGCACCGTTATTTGCTGGCCAGTAAAGTGGCGGCGGGGAAAACCGTCCTGGATATCGCCAGCGGCGAAGGTTACGGCAGCGCCATGCTGGCGAAGGTTGCGCTTAACGTCACCGGGGTGGACATTTCTGAGGAAGCCGTCGCCCACGCACAAGCCAAATACCAGCGCGCCAACCTCACCTACCGGCAGGGGACATGCGCTGCAATCCCCTTGGCTGACGCCAGTGTTGACGTGGTGGTGAGTTTTGAAACCATCGAACACCATGACGAACATGACGCCATGATGTTGGAGATCAAGCGGGTGCTCCGGCCAAACGGGGTGCTGGTGATTTCCAACCCTGACAAGCTGGAGTTCACCGACAAGCCGGGCACGGTCAATCCGCATCACGTCAAGGAGCTGTACCGTGATGA
Source organism: Candidatus Thiothrix phosphatis (assembly GCF_035668035.1). Lineage (NCBI taxonomy): Bacteria > Pseudomonadati > Pseudomonadota > Gammaproteobacteria > Thiotrichales > Thiotrichaceae > Thiothrix > Candidatus Thiothrix phosphatis. The sequence continues at coordinate 28,936 of NZ_JAYMYJ010000090.1, forward strand.
ATTTACCGCGCTGCTGAAAAAATACTTCAAACATTGCCGGGTGTATGGGCAACGGGTGGTCTACGGCTCGGCGATCCTGAGTGAGGAAGGGGTAGGCCCGGCGGCCAGCTATGAGCTTGCAGACCCTGATTTGCCCGCGATCCCTGGTGTGCCGTATGCAGTGTATTTGCTTGCGGTGGTGTCGGATGCTGACTTGCCCTTGCTGGATAGCGGTGTGCTGGAGCAACGCATCGAAGACACCGAGATAACCCGTTTCTGGCGTGGCCTGATGGCGGGGCGCGATGCGCAGATTGCGGAGCGTGAGGCGCAGGTCGCCACGCTGGCCGCCGAACGCGACAGCCTGCTGGCGGAGCGCAACATGATGTTGAACACCCTCAGTTGGCGCATCACCAAGCCGTTGCGGGACATGCGCCGGGGCAAGGCAGGCGGGCTTTACCGCTGGGCGCGGCAAACCGCATCCCTCGGGGCCAGGCAAGCGTGGAAAAAGCTGCCGCTGTCCGCCCGGCAGAAGGCGTGCCTGAAGCAGCAGTTGTTCACTGCCCTGCCGCCCGGCCTGGGGCGCTGGAGCCGGACGTACCGCAACTGGGCGGGTGAGGATGAATCCTGGGAGGAATGGCCGGAGCCACTGGCCAATCCTGGCGATATGCTGTCTGGCGCGACGTATGCGCCATTGCTGGATGCGCCGCCGCCAGTTGATTTGCCTGTCCGCCTGATTGCGTTTTACCTGCCCCAGTTCCACGCCATCCCGGAAAATAACGCCTGGTGGGGGGAGGGGTTTACGGAGTGGACGAATGTGCGGCCCGCGCAACCCCAGTTTGTGGGGCATTACCAGCCGCATGTCCCGGATGAACTGGGCTATTACGACCTGCTGGACTCCAGGACACAGCAGCGGCAGGTGGAGTTGGCGAAGCTTTACGGTATTGGCGGGTTCTGTTTTTACACCTACTGGTTTGGCGGCAAGCTGTTGCTGGAAAAGCCGGTGGAGCATTATTTGCAAGACCGCAGCCTGGACTTGCCCTTTTGCCTGTGCTGGGCGAATGAAAACTGGAGCCGCCGCTGGGATGGCCTGGAAAGCGAAATCCTGATCGCGCAGCAGCATTCCGCCGAAGATGACTTGGCCTTTATCCGCTATGTCGCCCAATACATGCGGGACGAACGTTATCTCCGGGTCAATGGCAAGCCGTTGCTGCTGGTGTACCGGCCCGGTTTGCTGCCGTCAGCGAAAGACACCGCCAAACGCTGGCGGGACTGGTGCCGGGATAATGGGGTTGGCGAGATTTACCTTGCCTATACCCAATCGTTCGAAGTGGTGAACCCAAAGCACTATGGTTTTGACGGGGCGATTGAGTTTCCACCCAATAATGTGCCGTTGCCAGATATTGCGGACACGGTCGAGCCGTTGAATGGGCGTTTCAATGGCAAAGTGTATGACTGGCGCACGTTTGTCAAACGTTCCCGCCATTATAAAAAGCCGGGTTATGCGTTGTTCAGGAGCGTTTGCCCATCCTGGGACAATACGGCGCGCCGGAAACAGAACGGCACGATTTATTTGTACAGCAACCCGGCGGCCTATCAGGAATGGCTGGAAAATGCGGTGGCTGACACCTGCGCCCGTTTCGGCAATCCGGGCGAACGGCTGGTCTTTGTCAATGCTTGGAACGAATGGGCGGAAGGGGCGCATTTGGAGCCAGACCAGCAATATGGCTATGCTTACCTGGAAGCCACCCGCCGTGCCCTGACCGGGGAAGGCAATCTGCATGCGGCGGGGAAAGTGCTGGTGGTTTCACACGACGCCCACCCGCATGGGGCGCAATTCCTGGCGTTGGGGATGGTCAGGGCGCTGAAACAGGACTTGCATCTGGAGGTGGAGGTCGTCCTGCTGGGCGGCGGGAAACTGGAAAAGGAGTTTGCCGCGCTCGCCAGGGTGCATCATGTGGCTGTGCAGGAACAGGGCAGCGGGGCGTTGGTGCCGGTGGCTGCCATGCTGGCCAAGCGCGGCTTTAGCAAGGCGATTGTGAACACGACGGTTTCCGGGTGCATGTTGCCGGTTTTCCAGCAGGCAGGCATTGAAAGCATTTGTCTGGTGCATGAATTGCCTGGGGTTATCCAGCAGTTCCAGCTTGAAGGTTGCGCGGCGCAGATTGCCGCCCATGCCAAAGCGGTCGTATTCCCCGCGCCAACCGTCGCGGAGGGCTTCGCCCGTTTTGCGGCGGTGGATGACGCCAAACGGATTATCCGCCCTCAGGGCTTGTACCGCAGGAACAAATGGCGGCTGGACAAAGCCACGGCCAGGGCTACGTTGCGCAAGCAGCTTGGGCTGGCGGCGGAGGGCAAGATTGTCCTGACGGTGGGTTACGCCGACCACCGCAAGGGTGTTGATTTGTTTGTGGAATGCGCGCTGCAACTGCTGGCCCAGCGCCAGGATGTCGATTTCATCTGGGTCGGGCACTGGGAGCAGGCGATGCAGGCGCAGGTTGAGTCCCGGCTGGCGGGAAATGCGTATGGGGGGCGGATTCATTTCGTCGGTTTCAACCCGGAAACTGCGCTGTTCCACGCCGCTTCGGATGTGTACGCCCTGACCTCGCGGGAAGACCCATTCCCCAACGTGGTGTTGGAGTCCTTTGACGCGGGTGTTCCGGTGGTGGCGTTCGCCGAAACGGGTGGTGCGTCCCAATTGGTGGCGAAAGTTGGGGGGCTGGTTGCGCCTGCGCTGGATACGGGCCAGTTTGCCGACGCCATCAACCAACTGCTGGAGAATGCGGAACTGTCCCGGCATATGGGCGAAGCGGCCCAGCGCCATGTCGATGAGCATTTTGCATTCCGCGCCTATTTGTTTGATTTGTGTGGGCTGTTGGACATCAAATTGCCGAGGGTTTCCGTGATTGTGCCGAATTACAATTACGCACGTTACCTTGAAGCGCGGCTGGAAAGCATCAGCAAGCAATCCCTGCCAGTGTTTGAATGGATTGTGCTGGATGACGCGTCGAGCGACCAGAGCATTGCGGTGATGTCGGCATGGCTGGCGGCAACACAGACGGAAGCCAGGGTTGTGCGGAATGAGGCCAATTCGGGAAATGTGTTTGAACAATGGCGCAAAGGGATTGAGCTGGCGACTGGGGATTATATCTGGATTGCGGAAGCGGACGACCTCAGCAACCCGGATTTTCTGGAAACGGTTTTGCCGCCGCTCATTTCCGGGGAAGCTGTGCTGAGTTACTGCGATTCCCAGCAAATTGGCGCGGATGGCGCGGTATTGGCCAAAAACTACCAGGATTATGTCAGTGTTGTTTCTGCCTCCAAATGGAAGCAGGCTTATATCGCGGATGGGACGGAGGAATGTGTTTCGGCGCTGGCCATCTTGAACACGGTTCCCAACGTCAGCGCTGTTGTGTTTGACGGCGCTGTGCTGAAGCAGGTTTTCCAGGAGCATTGCCAGGAAATCAGCACTTTCCGGAAGGCAGGGGATTGGGTTGCCTATGTGCATGTCTTGTCGCATGGCGGCATTGCCTATTCCCCACGCGCCGCCAACCGCCATCGGCGGCACGAAAACAGTGTGATTGCCGGGGAAGGGCGGCAGCGCTTATTGGCGGAAATTGGGCAAGTCCAGCAATGGGTCGCCAGCCGTCACGCCGTCGCCGCCAATGTCCAGGCGCAGGCCGCCCATTATCTTGAGAGCGTCAGGCAAGAGATTTTATTGTGATGGATGACAGGTTGCTGATTTATGGATAAGCGCTGCTTGGTTTTGGGGGGGAAGGGTTTTATTGGTTCACATTTGGTGAAGGCGCTGCTGGCGGCAGGCAATCCGGTGCGCGTATTTGACCAGGCTGAAGCGGAATCCCTGCTGGAGCCAGACGTGGCGGAGCGGATTGAAGTGGTTGAGGGGGATTTCACCGACACTAGGGCTGCGGCTGCGGCGTTGGCTGGGTGTGAAGTTTGTTTCCACCTGATTTCCACCACCTTGCCCAAATCTTCCAATGAGAATCCGGTTTATGATGTGCAGAGCAACCTGATCAGCACCATCCGCTTTTTGGAGCAGGCGCGTCACACATCGCTTAAAAAGATCGTTTTCTTATCTTCTGGCGGCACGGTTTACGGCGCGCCAAAATATTTGCCTATCGATGAACGTCACCCCACCGACCCACTGTGTTCCTATGGCGTCACTAAGTTGGCGATTGAGAAATACCTTGAGCTGTACCGTTCCCTCCATGGCCTTGAGTACAGCATTTTGCGTGTCTCCAACCCTTATGGCGAAGGGCAACGGCTGGTTGCTTCCCAAGGGGCGGTGGCGGTTTTCATGGGCCGGGTGTTGGCGAATGAGAAAATCACCCTATGGGGGGATGGCTCAATCGCCCGGGATTATCTGTATATTGGGGATTTGATGGGCGCGTTGCTGGCGGCCATGGACTATGCGGGTGATGAGCATGTTTTCAATATTGGTTCAGGCATCCCGACAACCTTGCTGGAGCTTGTCAATGCCATTGAGGTGGCCACGGGCAAACAGGCCGCAATGGAATTCATGCCAGCGCGTTCGCTGGATGTCCCCGTGAATGTGCTGGATATTGGCCGGGCGCGGCTTGAATTGGGCTGGAACCCTGCCATTGGGTTGCGTGAAGGGCTGACAAGGACGAAAGCCTGGATTGATAAGGCGCTGTGTTGACGGTGCGCCGTCTTATGCTTTGGGGGTTGGGCTTTTAAACTCGGTGAACGCAGCTTCGCACGCAACGGATTGCGGGTTCCTGCCCGCTTGCAGATAAAGCCGCCGGTATCCGTCCGCCATCTGCTGCACGTTGAATTCCCGCTCCAGCAACTCCCGGCTGGCCTGCCCCAGTTGGGCGCGCGCCGCCGGGTTGTCCGCCAGCAGTTGGATCAGCCTGACCGCTTCATCCGTATTCTGGAACAGGAAGCCGTTTTGCCCCGTGTGCACAATGTCCGAATGCCCTGTGCACTTGCTCAACACCAGGGGCAGGCGGTGGCACATGGCCTGCAAGGCGGAGAGTGGCAGGCCTTCCCACGCTGAAGTCGACAGGTAAATGTCGGTGGCTTGCAAGTGCGCTGTCACTTGGGCAGGGCTGACCCAGCCGCTGCATTCAATATTGGGCGCGGTCAATTGATGGCGCAATTCGCCGTCGCCCACCCACAGAAAGCGGATATGCGGCTGGTCGACAAACGCTGCTGCAATGGCGTTATACCACGACGGGTTTTTCTGGCTGGAAATGCGTCCAACCAAGGTTACCCTGATCGACTTCTCATCATGTTTGGGCGTTTTGATCTCGGATTCCGGCTGGCAGGTGACACCGTTGTTGATGTAGTCGGCCTTAATGCCATGGGAACGTAAACAGGCGGCTTCGGATGCGGAACAGGCGATGACTTTCCCGCCGCATTTGTCCGCCAGTTGCTCCAGCCAGGCAAACAGTGTTTGCTTGCGGCTGGCCACGTCCTGCCGCAGGAAAGCGACACCGTGCGGCGTGTAAATGACCCGTTTCGATTGCCCCAACAGCATGGCCCCCAACCGCCCCAGAAATCCGGCCTTGGAGGAATGCAGGTGAACGATGTCGCCATCCTGCTGGTGTAGCAGGCGCATCAGCCGGAACAAGGCGGTGGCGTCGCGCCAGGGGCTGATGTCCCGGCCCAGCTCTTGCCACGGCAACAGGACTACATTGCTGGGAAACAAGCTGGCGTAATTTTCAGGCGTATCCGGGCGTTTGCCATGAATGACAACATGCTCGTGTTCCGGCATGACGCGCGTGATTTGGGCGACAAAATGCAATACGCCAGCAGCGAACGATTCAGCAACGTGGATAACCTTCATAGGGGCATTGATCTTCTTTTTTAGGGCGGTTAATCAAAAGATTAGCTAACTCTTAAAGTTTTTGTTCCATTAATTTACTTATGTGCTTATTAATGTCATAACGAAAACGCATCACTGAAAAACGTTGTGCGAATTCGCTGATTATCTCCGGATCAAACTTATCTTGCCGTGCCTCAAAATCATTGACCGCTTGGTGGATGGCCGCCGCTGTCTGTTCCTCAAAATGGATGCCGGTTTTGCCATGCACAACGGTTTCCGCAGTTCCCCCTTGGTTCAGGCAGATGACAGGTGTGCCGCAAGCCTGCGCCTCCACCGGGATGATGCCGAAATCTTCCAGCGCCGCAAACACCAGCGCTTTGGCCTTTTGCATCAGGCGGGCGACGCTGGCGTCATCCTGGAAACCAAGGAATTCAATATTGCCTGTCGCCATGCTACGCAATTTTTCCATCTCCGGCCCATTGCCCACCACGACCAGCTTGCGCTTCGTATGGGCGAACGCCTGGACAATCAGATCCATGCGCTTATACGGCACTAGGCGGGAGAAGGCTAAATAATAGTCGTCCCTGCCTGTCGATAAACTGAATCGATCTGTATCAACAGGTGGATAAATGACATGGGCCTCCCGCCGGTAAATTTTCTGGATGCGTTTGCGGATGTAATGGGAATTGGCGATGAAATGGTCGACACGGTTGCTGCTGACCACATCCCAGATGCGCAGCCTGTGCAGGGTATGGCGGCTGATCCAGGATTTGACGCTGACGTTCTGTAGGTTGCCGCCGCGCAGGTAGTCGTGGTACATGTCCCAGGCGTAGCGCACCGGCGTATGGCAGTAACAGACATGCAGTTGCCCGTGGTGGGTCAGGACGCCTTTGGCGGCCAGATGGGAGGAAGACAGCACCAGGTCATATTTGTCCAAGTTGAACTGCTCGATGGCGATGGGGAACAGCGGCAGGTACTGGCGAAAATGCTTGCGGGCGAACGGCAGATGCTGGATGAACGATGTCCGGGTTTGTTTGCCGCCGAGCAGGCTGGCGCGGGAGGCGTCATCCAGCCAGTCAACCAAGGTGTAAATGTCTGCGTCGGGATAAAGGTGGTTGAACTCCCCCACACACTTTTCCGAACCCGCCACTTCATTGAACCACTCATGCACCAGTGCGACTTGCATTTAAAAACCTTGGCAGCGGGGAAAGGTGTCTGTAACAATAGGCGGGTACAACGTACAAGCAGGATGCAAGTGGAATTCCTCAGTTGGCAGCCAATCGGACGGGTTGTGGGAAAGCCGGAATTCTAGCATATATTTGACAAATACAACTGCTGTACCGCCAGAGGATAGAGGGAAGGGAAAACTTCATGAGAAACACAACCCTTATAGGCAGCGAAGGAAAGTTGCCGGAAATTGGCGTCATTAATTCCTGGCTGCTGGTTTTGCTCGCTTTTACCTTCATGTGCAGTGTCGCCGTCGGTAATTTGTTGCTGTTGCTAATTCTGTTGCTATGGCTATTTGAGGGGAAATTTGCCGAAAAATTCCAGCGGATAAAACACAACCCTTTCGTATGGGCGGTGGCCGCCTTTGTCTTGTTGCATTTCGTTGGCCTGTTGTGGACGAGCGACTGGGGGTTTGCGGCCTTCGTCATGAAAAAGGAAACCCGCTACCTGATGATCCCAATCCTGATAACCGTGTTGCGGCCAGAGCATATCAAGTATTACCCGTTGGCTTTCATGCTGTCGATGGTGGTGCTGGTGGCGATTTCGTATGGGATTTATCTGGACATCATCCCCCCTTACGCCATTCTGGGGCTGGAGCAGGTGGAAGACCCGACGCCTTTCGTGGGGCATATCGTGTATAACCCGGTGCTGGCGTTTACGCTGTATTTGATCCTGTACGCGGTGTTCTTGCTGGATACTTTGTCGTGGCGGGTCAAGGCGCTGTTGTTGGCGCTGTTTGTCATCATGAGCGTCAATATGTTCCTGACCCAGGGGCGGATGGGGCAATTGGTGTTCCTGGTGTTGCTGACGCTGTTCGTGTTCCAGTTCTACCACGGCAAGGTGCTCAAGCCTGCGCTGGTTGCATTGCTGCTGGTGGCGACCATTGCGCCCGCTGCCTACCTGTCCAGCCCGGTGGTGCAGGAACGGGTGAATGTTGCCATCCATGAAGTTGAAAATTACCGGGAGGAACCCAATTCCAGCGTCGGCCTGCGCGTGATCATGCTGCTGAACTCCTTTGAGCTGATTGAGGAAAACCCGCTGCTGGGCGTCGGCACTGGGGATTATCACCGCGAATATGTGCGGGTCAACCGGGAAAACTTCCCCGAGGCCACGCGCGGGGAAATCCTGGCGCACCCGCACAATGTCTATGTGCAGGAAATGGTGCAGTTCGGCGTGTTGGGGTTGTTGGCGCTGTGTTACCTGTTCTATGCGATGGTGAGGATGTACAAGCAATCCGCCAGCCCGTTCAAGCCGGTGATGCTGGCGTTCCCGGTGTTTTATTTTGTGATCTTTTTCTCCGACGGCTACATCATGGATCATTACCTGACCCTGCTGTTCCTGCTGCTGGGTTCGATTTTGTATTCGGGCCATGAATCTGCAAACCGTTGACAGCATCCTGATCATTATCCGCCGCTCCAACGGCGATGTTTTGCTGGCGTCCCCCCTGATCCAGCGCTTGCAGGAAACCTATGCAGGGGCGGCAATCGATTTGCTGGTCAATGACGACACGCTGGCAATCGCTAAGGCATTGCCGCATGTGCGCAACATCCATGCCTATTCCTATCAGTGGAAGCAATTGCCCCGGCTGCGGCGTTTGCGGACTGAGGCCGCTTTTGTCGGCGCGCTTTGGCGGCGTTATGATCTGGCGATTTCCCTGTCCACCACCGACAGCAGCGTGCTGTACGCCTTGCTGTTTGGCCGCCATTCCATCAGCGCCATCGATGATGAGCCGCGTAAAAGCTGGTGGAAAAAACGCCTTCTGGATGGTTATTACCGGTTGGATGGCGGGCGGCATACCCTGCTGAACAATCTGGAGGCGTTGCGCTTGCTGGGCATTGCGCCCGGTAGGATTGAACCCGCGATCCGCCACACGCCCGCCGCTGACAAGCGCGTGCAGGACAAATTGCAGGCGCGTGGGATTGGGCGGTTCATTATTTTTCACCCGTCTGCGCAGTACCGCTACAAGGTTTACCCCGAACACTTGCGGCATGAACTGCTGAAGGCGCTGGCCGGATTGGGCATCCCGCTCGTGGTGACCGGGGCAAGGACGCCGCTGGATTTGCAGATCAAAGCCTCCCTGCCGGTGCTGGCAAATGTCCATGACCTGATCGGCGAAACCAGCCTGGATGAATACATCGCCCTCAGCAGCCAGGCGCTGGCCTATGTCGGCGGCGATACCCTCAACATGCATATCGCCGCCGCCCAAGGCAAACGGGTGTTCGCCATTTTCGGCCCGACCTTGCTGAAGCTCTGGTCGCCGTGGAGCAATGCCCTGCAACAGGCCGCCAGCGTCAGCCAGCCTGTGCAAACCTATGGGAACGTCACCCTGTTCCAGGCGGACATGCCCTGCACGCCCTGCGGGCAGGCCGGTTGTGATAACCGGCATGGCGACAGCGAGTGCCTTTACCGGATTGATCCGGCTATCATCAGCGCCGAAGTCAGGGGCTGGCTACAACAACAAGGATTGATCGATGATGAAAATTAGCGGGCTGGTGATCACCTATAATGAGGCTGCCAATATCCGCGCCTGCCTGGAGTCGCTGTTTGAAGTCTGTGATGACGTGGTGGTGGTTGATTCCCTTAGCACCGACGGCACCGCCGAAATCGCTAGGGAAATGGGTGCCAATGTGGTTGAGCAGCCTTTCCTGGGCTATGGGCCGCAGAAAAACGCCGGTTTGCCCAAGTGCCGCCATGACTGGGTGTTGAGCCTGGACGCCGATGAACGCCTGGATGCGGACGCCATCGCCGCCATCCGCCAGTTGGATGGGGAAAACGGCACTTACGACGCCTACGAATTCCGCCGCAAGAACCTGTTCCATGGCAAATGGGTTCGCTGCACCTCCTGGTATCCCGATCATGTGCGGCGGCTGTTCAACCGCAGCAAAGCCCGTTTTTCAGACCTGCAATGCCATGAAAAGGTGGAAACCGCCAACAGCAAACAACTGGATTCCCACATCGTCCATTATTCCTACCGCGATTATCAGCACATGCTGCACAAGCTGAACCAGTATTCCAGCCAGTATGCGGACGACAATGCCGCGCAGGAAAAAAGGGTCAGCGCGCTGTCGCCCCTGGCGCACGGCCTGTTTGCGTTCCTCAAGAACTATCTCATCAAGCGCGGCTTCCTGTGCGGGTTTGACGGCTTCACCATTTCGCTGCTGAACGCGCTCGGCTCCTATTTCAAATACGCCAAGCTGCTGGAAAAACAGCGTTACGGCGCAGGCGGCGCGCCATGAAAGTCAGCGCCTGCACCTTCATCCGCAATGGCCAACTGCTGGGCTATCCGTTTGTGGAGTCGATCCGTTCCGTCCTGCCAATTGTCGATGAATTCGTCATTGCGGTGGGGCAGGGGGACGATGACACCCTCGCCATCCTCCAGGACTTGAAGGAGCCGAAACTGCGCCTGATCGAAACCGTCTGGAACGACCATATGCGGGTCAAGGGCTACGTCTACGGCCAGCAGAAAATGATCGCCCAGTTCGCCTGCACGGGCGAATGGATTTTCTATTTGGAGGGCGATGAGGTCGTGCATGAAAAGGATTTGCCGCTGATCCAGGCCAGCATGCAGCTGCATCTGGATGACCCGGCGGTGGAGGCGCTGGTGTTCGATTACCTGCATTTTTACGGCAACGCCAACACCTATCTGTGGTCGCCCGGCTGGTACCGGCGCGCGCCGCGCATCATCAAGGCATCGGTGCGCAGCTATGCGCCAGATGGGCTGTTCTGGCTGGTGCTGGACTCCAACAAACGCGGACGCTATCCGCAGGCGGCGCATACCGGCGCGACCCTGTACCACTATGGCTGGGTCAGGAGCGAGGCGCAGATGAACCTGAAAGCCAGCCGGGTGGAAAAATACTGGAACAAGCAGAACGCCGCGATTGACTACCGTGAGATGGATGGGCGCATCCTGCGTGAATTTTCCGGGACGCACCCGGCGGTGGTGCAAGACTGGCTACCGAAGGAACCCGGCCTGTTCCAGGTCAACCCGGATTACCAGCCGAGCCGCAAGCAGCGGCGCCATTGGAGGATGCTGCAACTGGAGCGCTGGTTCGGGCTGGATCTGGGCAAGAAACACTACAAGCTGGTGCGCTGACATGTTGCGCCTGCACCATTCCAACCAGTTGGAGCGGCTCGCGGAGCAATTCGCCCGTTTGCAGGCCGCAGAACCTTTGCCGCCGCTGGAAACGGAACGGGTGGTGGTGCAGAACATCGGCATGGGGCGTTGGCTTTCCCTGCAAACGGCGCAGCACATCGGCGTCGCCGCCAATATCCGCTACCTGTTCCCGGCTGAAATGACCTGGGAGTTGCTGCGCCTGGTGCTGCGCGACGTGCCGCTGCAAGACCCGTGCGCGGCGCACATCCTGCGCTGGCGGTTGCTCGACATCTTTTTGCAGGAACCGGGGCAGTGGCCGGAACTGGAGCGCTACCTCGGCGCAGGCGAGTCCGCCGCTTGGCAACTGGCCGGACAAATCGCCAAGGCGTTTGACCAGTACCTGTTTTTCCGCCCGGAATGGATCCGTGGATGGGAAAACGGCAATGGCGCAGGCGATGACTGGCAGGCGCGGCTGTGGCGGCGGATGGCGGGCGAACGGCAACTGCCGCATTGGGTGCGCTTGCAGGAACGTTTCGCCCACGCCATCGGCATGACCGATGTCTCGGTATTGCCCCGGCGCATCAGTTTTTTCTCCGTGCCGGTGCTGTCGCCCGGTTATGTGCAACTGTTGGGGGAAATCGGCCAATACATCGACATCGACTTCTATTTGCTGAACCCCTGCGAGGAGTACTGGGGCGACATCGAGTCCGAAAAGCGCAAGCACAAACAGCAGGCCGAGGTGCAGGATTATTTCAGCGTCGGCAACCCGCTGCTTGCGTCCTGGGGGCGGCAGGGGCGGGATTTCATCGACTTGTTGGTCGAAGCGGAAGCGGATATGGATGGCCCGCCCCTGTTTGCGGAGCCGGATGGTTCCACCCTGCTGGGGCGCATCCAGGCCGACATCCTGCATTTGCAGATGCCTGAAATTCTCCCTCTCCCCTTGGCGGGGGCAAGGGCGGGGAAGGGGGGGATTCCCTCCCTCGCTTTCCACGCCTGCCATTCGCCGATGCGCGAGGCGGAGGTCCTGTACGACCAGTTGCTGGCGCTGTTCGAGGCCAACCCGGATCTGACGCCTGCGGATGTGGCGGTGATGACGCCCGACATCGACACCTATGCGCCGTACCTGGATGCGGTGTTTTCCAGCGCCGAACATCCCCTGCCATTCAGTATCGCCGACCGCAGCCCCGGTTATGCGCAGGGCATCATCAACCTGTGCGAATGCCTGTTGGAACTGCCGCAAGGCCGCTGTGACGCCGAAAGCGTGCTGGCTTTGCTGGAATTTGAGGAAGTGCGCGCCCATATCGGGCTGGATGAAGCCCAGGTGAGGCAATGCCGCGCCTGGATACGCGCCGTCAATATCCGTTGGGGGGTCGACGCCGCCGCGAGGCCGGAACTGGGGGGCGCGGACACTGCCGAACACACTTGGCGCTACGGGCTAGACCGGCTGCTGTTGGGTTACGCCATGCCGGGCGATGAGCTGTTCGGCGGTGTGCTGCCCTGGAATGACATCGAAGGCAGTCAGGCCGAAATGCTGGGCCGCCTGCAACAGGTGCTGGAAGCCGTCTTCGAGCTGGCGGGCTGGCGCTGGCGACAGCAGGCGGTGACGGAATGGAACCGCCGCATCCGCCGCCTGCTGGAAACCGTGGTGGGCGAAGATGCGCCCCTGCAAACGCTGTGGCAGGCGCTGGAGACGCTGGAGCGGACGCTGGCGCAAGCCGGTTTCGACCAGCCGCTCGCTTGGCCGGTGTACCAAAGCGCCTTGTTGGAGCAACTGGACAAACGCAGCGAGTCGGAAGGCTTCCTGGGCCGTGGCGTCACTTGTTGCGCCCTGATGCCGATGCGTACTGTGCCATTCCGTTTTGTCGCCCTGCTCGGCATGAATGACGGCGTGTTCCCGCGCCGTGATACCCGCGCCAGTTTCGACCGGATGGGGCAGCAGCTCCGCCGGGGCGACCGCCTCAAGCGCGATGAAGACCGTTACTTGTTCCTGGAAAGCCTGCTGTCGGCGCGTGATTGGCTATACGTCAGCTATATCGGCCAAAGCCCGCGTGACAATAACGAATTGCCGCCTTCCGTGCTGGTCAGCGAACTGCTGGATTATGTGGAGCGCTGTGTGCCGGGCAGCCGGGAAAGCCTGCTGACGCGGCATCCGTTACAGGCGTTCAGTCGGCAATACCTGCGTGGTGAGCGGGGTTTGTTCACCTACAGCGCATACGGGCAAGGGCAAACGGCGGAGGATGCCGCCAAGGCGGTCTGTCTGCCGTTCTGGCAGGGGGAAACCTTGCCGGAGCCAGACCCGGCTTACCGCCAGGTCAATTTGGCGGAACTGATCCGCTTTTACCAGCATCCGGGGCGGGCTTTCCTGAAGGAGCGCTTTGGCCTGCGTCTGGCGGAAGCGGGCGAGGAACTGCCGGTGCGTGAACCCTTCACCCTGGAGCAGTACAGCGACCGTGACGTGCGCGCCTGCATTTTCCGGCAGTTGCAGCGGGGGCTGCCTGCCGTCAGCGCATTGCCGCTGTTGCGGGCGCAGGGCCTGTTGCCGCATGGCAAGCCCGGCGATCTGGCGTTCCAACAGGAAGTGGGCGTCACCGAGGCGTTTTTCCAGGCGATCCAGCCAGTGCCGGAATTGCGGCGCGAACACTTCAGCTTGGCGTTGGACGGGTTCCACCTCAGCGGCGTCATTGGCAACCTGGATGCAAGTAGCGGGCGCAGGATCGATGAGCTGGGGAATTTGAGCTATTGGAACTGGCTGGACATCTGGCTGCATCATCTGGCGCTCAATGCGCTGGAGGCGACAGCTTTCCCCCGCCACACCTGGGTGCATTCACCAGACCGGCATTACCAATTGCAGCCGGTGGCGGACGCCCGCGAACAGCTGCAACAGCTGCTGGACTGGTATTGGCAGGGCTTGCGGGAGCCGCTGCCATTTTTCCCCAAATCCGGCTTCAACCTGATGGAGCAGGGCGAGCCGGACATCAGCCGGGTGATGAGCACCTGGGAAGGCAGCGGCAATTTCAGCGGTGAAAGCGAAAAGCCTGAATACCGTTTGCTTTACCGGGGCGTCAACCCGCTGGAAGGGCAGCCGGACGCCTTTCTGGAAATCGCCGGGTATGTCTTTGGGAGCCTGTTCGCCGCCAGAAGCACGTTGGATTGAGCCGCCGCCTGCGTCAGAACAGGGTGTAGATGAATGGTGCCAAGGCGGAACCTTGGGCGAACACCAACAAGGCGCCAAACAGCACCAGCACCAAGATAATGGGGGCCAGCCAATATTGCTTGCGTTCGATCATGAACAGGCCGAGTTCTTTCAGTAAATCCAGCATCAGAATAACCTCTCGACGTGGTTGGGTGGGCGTGGTTGGCTGGGTTGGCGGAGTGACGCGCCGTCAGCCGTTTTCAGTGCGCGGATATGCCCTTGTTTCAGGCAAGCCATTAGCAAGCCAATGGGCACAATCAGTAGAAAATAGGCGATACCCAACAATATCCGGGTGTTGATCCAGCCCAGCAGGTCTCCAAACTTTATCCAGGCCGCGTAAGCGGTGCGCAGGAAACCGGCCTTTTTCGGGGTGGGTTTAGTCGGGGGTGAATGCATTGCGCCAGTCTCCTGAATCTTGCCATTCCGGTTGCGCCTGTTTGGACAGCAGGCAATTTTCCAGCACCAGGTAGTCCATATCGGTGCGCATGAAGCAGCGGTAGGCATCCTGTGGGGTGCAGACAATGGGTTCGCCGCGCACATTGAACGAGGTGTTGACCAGCACCGGGCAGCCGGTGAGCTGTTCGAACGCATCCAGCAACTGGTAGAAGCGCGGGTTGGTTGTGGGGTGGACGGTTTGCAGGCGGGCGGAATAATCCACATGGGTGACCGCCGGAATGTGCGAACGCGGCACCTTGAGCCGGTCGAGGCCGGTCAGGGCTGGCGTTTCCCCGTGGGCCGCGATGCGCCGTTTTTCCAGCACTTCCGCCACCATCAGCATGTAGGGGCTGTTGCGGCCGTGTTGGAACCATTCGCCCACCTTGTCGTATTTGACGGCGGGGGCGAACGGGCGGAATGACTCGCGGTATTTGATCTTGAGGTTCATGACCGACTGCATGGCGGGGTTGCGGGCATCGCCCAGGATGGAGCGTGCGCCCAATGCGCGGGGGCCGAACTCCATCCGCCCCTGGAACCAGCCGACCACTTTGCCATCAGCAAGGATGGCGGCGACCTGTTCCATGAGCGCCTTGTCGTCCAGGGCGGTGTACGGCAGATGCTGCCCATCCAGCCATTGGCGGATGGTGTCCGGCGGGAAAGCGGGGCCGAGGTAAGCGCCTTGCATGCTGTCTTCCGGCTCAACCTGTCGGGGCTGGTTGTGGTATTCGTGCCAGATGGCCAGGGCTGCGCCCAGCGCGCCGCCCGCGTCGCCCGCCGCCGGTTGTATCCAGATGTCCCGGAACGGGCCTTCCCGCAACAGGCGTCCATTGGCCACGCAATTCAGCGCCACCCCGCCAGCCAGGCACAGGTGATCGTTGCCGGTTTCGCGTTGCACGGTGCGTGCCAGCCGCAACACGATTGCTTCGGTGACAGCCTGGATGGAGCGGGCAATGTCCATTTCCCGCTGGGTCAGCCTGCTTTCCGGCTGGCGTGGCGGCGCACCAAACAGCTCGGCGAAACGGCGGTTGGTCATGGTCAGGCCGGTGGCATAACCGAAATGCGCCATGTTCAGGCGGAAAGTCCCGTCCGCGCGCAAATCCACCAGCTTGTCGAGGATCAGTTCCACGTAGCGGGGTTCGCCGTAGGGTGCCAGCCCCATCAGTTTGTATTCGCCCGAATTGACCTTGAAACCGGCGTAATAGGTGAAGGCGGAATACAGCAGGCCCAGCGAGTGCGGAAAATCCATCTGCCACAGCGGGGTCAGGCGGTTTCCATCGCCTTGCCAGACCGAGGTGGTAGCCCATTCGCCGACCCCATCCAGGCACAGGACTGCCGTTTTGGCGAAGGGGCTGGGGTAAAAGGCCGAGGCGGCGTGCGCCTGATGGTGCTCTGTAAACAGCAGCGGCGGCAGCGCCTTTGCCTTGAGCCCGGACAGCGCCGCCAGTTCCGTTTGCAGGGTTTGTTTCAGGAACAGCTTGTCCTTCAGCCATACCGGCATGGCGGTGACGAATGAGCGGAAGCCCCGTGGCGCGTAGTGCAAATACGTTTCCAGCAGGCGTTCGAATTTCAGCAGGGGTTTGTCATAGAAGACCACTTGGCTGACCGCTTGCAGGCTGATCCCGGCGGCTTCCAGGCAATAGCGGATGGCGTGGGCCGGGAAGGCCGGGTCGTGCTTTTTGCGGGTAAAACGCTCTTCCTGGGCTGCGGCCACGATCCGCCCATTGTGCAGCAGCGCCGCCGCGCTATCGTGGTAATAGGCGGAAAGGCCGAGGATATAGGAATTCATCAAACAAGCCATGGTCCTGATCAGTGGTGGGGCGGCAAGCCAGTTACCGGCGGTCAGGCCAATGTTGGGAAGGTTGCAGGGCGGGGTTCAAGCACAAACCCGCCAATGGTCAGGTTTTGGTGACAGGCATGCAGCTTACCGGGCGGGCGGGCGCAGGGAAATGACCGGCCATCCCCGTTGCAGGGCGGTTGCGCGCAAGGTGTCATCCGGGTCAACCGCGATGGGGTTGTCCACCATGGCCAGTAAGGGCAGGTCATTGTGGGAGTCGCTGTAAAAGTAACTGCCGCTCAGGGTTTCCGTCCGCTGTTTCAGCCATTGCTGCAAGCGCGTGACCTTGCCAGCCTGGAAACAGGGCACGCCGTCGATTTCGCGGGTATAGTGGCCATTGGCCACTTTTGGCTCCGTCGCCAGCAGGTGGGGGATGCCGAAAGCCTCGGCGATGGGGCGGGTGATGAAGCTGTTGGTGGCGGTGATGATGACCAGCGTATGCCCCTGGCTGCGGTGCTTTTCCACCAGCGCCAACGCGGCCTCCGACATCAGCGGGCGGATGGCCGTCGCCATGAATTCCCGGTGCAGCGCCGCCAGTTCTTCCATGCTGCGTTCGCTCAACGGCTGGAAGGAAAAGGCCGAAAATTCATGGATGTCCAGAATTCCCTGTTTGTATTGCTCGTAAAAATACTGGTTGGCGGTTTCGTAATGGTCCCGTTCCACCAGCCCCTTCCCAACCAGAAACTGTCCCCATTCGTAATCGCTGTCGCCACTGAGTAAGGTGTTGTCCAGATCGAAAAGCGCCAAGGCCATATTGCGGGCTCCTGTTGGGAAAAAGCGTTGATTGTACCCGCTTTTTGTCTTCATGAAATTGCCGAATGGTGACAGTTATGAAAAAATCAGGGTAAGTTAAGCTTTGGAGAGAGAATCGTGATTGATGAGGAAGGATTTAGGGCCAATGTTGGCATCATCCTCTGCAATTGCGATGGCAAAGTGTTTTGGGGGAGACGGCTGGGGCAGGATTCCTGGCAGTTTCCACAGGGAGGCATTGATCTAGGAGAAACGCCGACAGAAGCCATGTTCCGCGAACTTTATGAAGAAGTCGGCCTGAACAAGGAACAGGTGGAGATCGTTGGGCAAACCCGTGGATGGCTGCGTTACCGCATCCCCCATTACATGATTCGCCGTCGCGCGAGGCCGCTGTGCATCGGGCAAAAGCAGCGCTGGTTTTTGCTGCGCCTGTTGTGCAATGACCGGGATGTCAATTTGCACGCCACCGGAAAACCGGAATTTGACCATTGGGAGTGGGTGGACTATTGGAAACCCATCCGTCAGGTGGTGTTCTTCAAGCGCCGGGTCTACCATCGCGCGCTGAATGAGCTGGCACCGTTCTTGGAATAAGCCATGCTTCAGCCCTCCCCCAACAGGGCGAGGGCTGGACATTTCAGAAAGGCTTCAGCACCGCCAGTATCACCACAATGATCAGCAGCACGCTGGGCGCTTCGTTGAACCAGCGGTACCACTTGTGATCGTGGGTGTTGGCGTCGTTCCTGAAAGCGGCCATTAGCCGATAGCAGGCGTAATGGTAGGCGACCAACGCCGCCACCAGCAGCAGCTTGAGATGGAACCAGTGGGTGGCTGCCAGCAAGTAGCGCCAGTTGAGCGCCAGCATGGCGAGGCCGAACACCGCCGCCAGCACCGCCCCGATGGTCATGATGGCGAACAGGCGGCGCTCCATTACCTTGAACAGCTCGAAACTGCTGCGGTTTTCCGGCATGGCGTGGTAGACATACAGGCGTGGCAGGTAAAACAGCCCCGCGAACCAGGTCACCATGAAAATGATGTGGAAAGCCTTGAGCCAGAGGTACATGCCTTATCCTTTCATCAGTTCGCGGACTTTCTGCTCCAGTTCGGCGGCGTCCCATTCACCCAGTTTTTGCACCGCGACTTTACCGTCAGGGCCGACCAGGAAGGACGTGGGCGTCACCCGCACGTCGAACTGCTTGCTCAGTTCGCCGCTCTGGTCATGGGCGATGGTGTAGGAAATGCCTTTCTGCGCGCGCATGGCCTGAATGGCGGGCGTCTCATCGTAGGGCATGGCGACCGCGATAATGCGGAAGCCGGAACCCTGCATCTTGTGATCCAGCGCTTCCAGCACCGGGATTTCGCCGACGCAGCCAGGGCAGGTGGTTGACCAGAATGTAAGCAGGTAAGGCTTGCCTTTCAGGCTATCCAGGCTCAGTGAGCCGCCGTCAAGGGTTTGTACTGTGGTAGGGGGAATGCTCTTGAGGCCACCTCCCGGCGTCAGCAGAAAAAAGGCTGCAAGCCCCGCAATGAATGCCAGTATGGCAATTCCTTTGATGTCCAGTTTCATAGTGTAGAGGTTGTTAATCGTTAAGGAAGGCGTATTATACAGGGATTTTTCAGGCTGACAGAAATAGAGGTTGTGTGAAAAGGAAGATTGGTATTGTTGGCGCAACGGGTTATACAGGCGTTGAATTGCTGCGTTTGCTGGTCAGCCATCCCGACGTTGAAATCAGTTATGTCACGTCCCGTGAGCATGCTGGCAGCCGGGTGGACGCCATGTTTCCCAACCTGCGCGGCTATGTGGATCTTGAGTTTTCCGCCCCTTCCAATGAAGCCCTGAGTGGATGTGACCTGGTGTTTTTCGCCACCCCCAATGGGATTGCGATGAAAAGCGCCCAGGCATTGCTGGATGCAGGCGCGAAAGTCATTGATCTGGCCGCTGATTTCCGTATCAAGGACATCGCCGTCTGGGAAAAGTGGTACGGGATGCAGCACGCCAGCCCGCATCTGGTGGAGGAAGCCGTATACGGCCTGCCGGAACTGAACCGGGCGCAAATCCGCGAGGCCCGTCTGGTCGCCAACCCCGGTTGCTACCCGACTGCGGTCACGCTGGGTTTGCTGCCGCTGGTGGAAAAGGGTCTGGTTGACCTGGATCATATCATTGCTGACACCAAGTCCGGTGCCAGCGGCGCAGGCCGTAAGGCTGAAGTGCATACGCTGTTGGCGGAAGCTGGCGATAACTTCAAGGCATATGCGGCATCCGGTCACCGTCACCAGCCGGAAATCGCCCAAACGCTGTCTATGCTTGCCCGTCAGCCGATAAACCCTGTTTTTGTTCCCCATTTACTGCCAATGATCCGGGGCATTCACGCAACACTTTATGCGCTGCTGACGGCTGAGGTTGATTTGCAGCAGCTTTACCAGCAACGCTATGCGGATGAGCCGTTTGTGGACGTGCTCCCGGCCGGTGCCCACCCAGAAACCCGTTCGGTGCGCGGTGCCAACTTCTGCCGGATAGCCTTGCATCGCCCCGGCAATGGCGTGCGGGTGGTGGTGCTTTCCGTTATTGATAACTTGGTCAAAGGGGCGGCTGGCCAAGCGGTGCAAAACATGAACCTGATGTTGGGGCTGGCGGAGGAGGCCGCCCTGAAACAGCCAGGTCTGTTACCCTGATTGAGTGAGGAGATGGAATACAATCACGCATGAGTCTTGAATACATATTTGAAAACCGGGGAACTGTACAGGTGCGCCCGAGTTGTGGCGGTAAGCGCAACTTTTGTTGGTATATTTTAGGAGGGGCAGGGCTGTTATTGTTGGTGTTGTTGGTATGGCTGTTTTTCAGCGGATACTTGACATCTGCCGATTCATCTGGGGTGCATGCGCTGACTTTGCGCGGCAAAATGGATGAGCAAGAGAAGTTGATTGAAAAACAGGCCGCCTCAATTCGCAATCTTGAAGATCAGTTGGCGTCCGCCAAACGTGAACAGGAGGTTCAGCGTGCAGCCAACGATGAGCTGACCAAAAAATTTGCCGCTGCTGAAGCGGATCTTGCGGGTCAGCGTGACAAGTTGGCGTTGTATGAGGAAATTCTCTCTCCCGAAGGACTGGAGGAGGGGCTGAATATCCAGCATTTCAGCGTCAAGGAACGTTTGATTGACAGTGATGGCAATAAAGTGAACGGTGGCCATCTCTATCAGTATCACTTGGTCATGGCCAATATCCGTGGGGGGGATGCCTCTGTGAAAGGCAGCTTCTCCATTACCGTCACGGGCAAACAGGATGGCAAGGAAGTGACCGTAACCCAAAAAGACGTCACTCCCAAGGATGAAAAAACACTGACGGATTTTGATGTCAAGCATTATCAAAGCCTGGAGGGCAGCCTGTTGTTCCCGAAAGACTTTGTGCCGGTGTCCGTGAAAGTCAGGGTCAGTCCTGAATCAGGCGATGCCCCTGACCGTCTGACCAAAAGCTATAACTGGGCCTCGTTCAGTAAAGCCGGTTCTGCATCCAAGGCGGCTGAGTTAACAGTATCTACGACTACGAATAAGGAGTAAGCAAACATGTTCGGTAAATCCGCCAAGAGTACCGGTAGCAGCAGCCCTGCCAATAATGCGGGTCACAATGACCAGAAGATCCGTCGGGCGCAGGTCGACACCCTGATTGGCAAAGGTACAACCATTGACGGCGACTTGCGTTTTTCCGGTGGTTTGCATGTGGAAGGCGTCATCAAGGGCAACCTGGCGGCTGACGGTGACGACGCCACCTTGATCCTGAGCGAAGATGGCCATATCCAAGGGGAAGTGCGCGTGCCCAGCATGGTGTTGAACGGCATGATTGATGGCGATGTCTTCGCCAGCGGTAAAGTCGAGCTGTTTGAAAAGGCGCGCATTTGCGGCGATGTTTATTACAACCTGTTGGAAATGGCGGTTGGTGCGGAAGTCAACGGCAAGCTGGTGCGCCAAAAACCGGAAACCGGCAGTTTTGCGCCTCCCCCGTCGGTTTCTTCCGCCAGTGAATAAGGGCATTTTGCCCTGCTGTGGTGGTGATGTTAACGTGACCCATAGGTTTTAGTTCAGGAGACAGATACATGACGGTTGAAACAGCAATTCCTGCCCCATTGATGTTTACAGATGCAGCGGCGGCCAAAGTGCGGGCGCTGATTATGGATGAAGGCAACGACAACCTGAAACTGCGCGTGTTCGTGCAGGGCGGCGGTTGTTCCGGTTTCCAGTACGGCTTCACCTTTGATGAAAATGTGAATGACGACGACACTGCGGTGGAAAACGGCGGCGTGACCCTGCTGATTGATCCGATGAGCTTCCAATATATGGTGGGCGCCGAGATCGATTACACGGAAGGTCTGGAGGGCGCGCAGTTCGTCATCCGCAACCCGAATGCGACCACCACTTGCGGCTGCGGTTCTTCCTTCAGCGCATAACGCATAAGCAGGCGCGTCAGGCGTCAACAAAAAAGGCCGCATCAGCGGCCTTTTTTGTTTGCCAATGGCAGTCCCGTTTCGCCTAGCCGGTATTGCGCATACCGGCGGCGATGGCGTTGATGGTGCGCAACAACACGGATAGCCATGAGGAATCGGTGCTGCCGGTTTCCGCAACATAGCGGCGGTGGCGGCGGATCAGGGTGATTTGGATGTGGTTGAGCGGGTCCAGATACGGGTCGCGCCGTTGCAGCGAATATTGCAGCAGCGGGGTTTCATCCATCAGGTGCTCCAGTTGCGCGGTTTTGAGCACTTCACGGGTCGTCAGTGCGTGTTCGGCGCGGATGTCGGCGAAGATTTGCTGCGCGCTCGTCTGGTCGCCCGCCAGTTCGGAATACTCCTGGGCGGTCGCCATTTCCGCCTTGTACAGCGACATCTGGACGTTACTGAGCAGGGAGCGGAAGGCGGGCCATTCCTGGTACATGCGTTCCAGCAATTCGCCATTGCCGGGGCTGGCGGCGCGGAATTGCGACAACGCTGTGCCGATGCCGTACCAGGCGGGCAGGGTATGGCGGGATTGCGCCCAGCCGAACACCCACGGAATGGCGCGGATGGAGCTTTTGTCGCGCACGGTTTTCTTGCGGTGCGACGGGCGCGAGCCGATGTTCAACAGGGCGATTTCCTGCACTGGCGTGGCTTCGTAGAAATAATCCATCAGCCCCGGCGTCCAGTCAGTCAATTGGCGGTAACTGTTTTCGCCGATGGCGGCGATGCCGTTCATGGCCTGGAGGAATTCCGCCGGGTAAGAGCCGCGCTTTTTCAGCAGGCCACGGCTGGCTTTCAGCAGGCCGGTGGCACCGACACCCAATTCGTAGACCGCCGTTTCCACGTTGCTGTATTTGGTCGCGAGGACTTCCCCCTGCTCGGTGAACTTGATCTGTCCCTGCACGGTGTCGGGCGGTTGGGCAATGATGGCTTCGTGGGTTGGGCCGCCGCCCCGGCCAACCGTGCCGCCGCGCCCGTGGAACAGGCGGCAGCGGACGCCGTATTGGTCGGTCAGGGAAATGACTTCCTTCTGCGCGTTGTACAGGTTCCAGTTGGAGGCGAGGATGCCGCCGTCCTTGCACGAGTCGGAATAGCCGAGCATGACTTCCTGCATATTGCCGGAAGCGGCCAGCAGTTCACGGTAGGTTTCATTTTCCAGCAGGCTGGTCAGCACGCTGGTGATGTGCTTGAGGTCTTCGATGGTTTCAAACAGCGGGGAAACCAGGATGTGGCAGAACAGCTTGCGGTCTGCACCGTAGCCGATCAGCCCGGCCATACGCGCCAGCAGCATCACTTCCAGCACATGGCTGGCGGTGTGGGTCATGGAGATGACGTAGGCACCGAAGATGCCGGAACCGGCTTCGCTGCGCATTTCCACCATGCTGTCGAACACTTCCAGCGTCTCGGCGGTGCGTTCGCTCAGTTTGGGGCGGTGCGGCAACGGCAGGCGTGGGCGCTGGATCAGTTCGGCCAGCATCTCCATGCGCTCGCTTTCCGGCAGTTCCAAGTAGTTGCCGCACAGGTCGGACAGTTGCAGCAGTTCGGCGACGGTTTCGCTGTGGATGGTGGATTCCTGGCGGATGTCGAGCTTGTACAGGCCGAAGCCGCAGGTTTCCGCCAGCCGGATCAGGTCTTTCAGCTCCCGCCCGGCGATGACGTGGTCGTTGTGGCTGCGCAGGGAATCGCGGATCAGGTACAGCTCGTGGATGAAGTCCGCGATGTCGGCATAGGCGAATGCGGAGGGGTAAATGGCCCTGCCCGCCAGCCGCGCATTCACCATGTTCAGGGTTTCCTGCAATTTGTGGTGGATGATGCTGAGTAGGCGGCGGTAAGGCTCTTCCCTGAAGCTTTCCTTGGCGTAATGGAACACGACCTCGCCCAGCCCCATGCGCTGGTCTTCACTGCGCAGGTAGGCGCTGAAGGCTTCCGTCGGGGTGATGAACTGGGTGGAATGCGACAGCACGGAGCGCAATTCCCGCACGCGGCGGGCGTATTCCTCCAGCGCCATCTGCATCTGCATGCGGATGGCTTGGCGGGTCAGCGCCGGGGTGACGAACGGGTTGCCGTCGCGGTCGCCGCCGATCCAGGAGCCGAAGCGCAGGAAGCTGGGCACGCTGACGGCATGTTCGCCATAGGCGATGCGGGCGGCGCGTTCGAAATAGCGGTAAACCATCGGGATGGCGTCAAACAGCGATTCGCGGAAGTAGTAGAGGCCGTAGCGGATTTCATCCTCCACCGTCGGCTTGCGGGTGCGGACTTCGTTGGTGCGCCACATCAGCTGGATCTGGGCTTTCAGGTGCCGCAGCAGGGATTCGCGTTCGCTCGGGTCTTGGTTGATGTCGAGCTGGTCAATCACGAGGAAAATGCGGCGCTGGATTTCCATCATGGTGCGGCGGCGCGCTTCGGTCGGATGTGCTGTAAAAACCGGCGTGTAGCGCATCTGGTCGAGCAGGGATTGCAGCTCTGCCGCCGTCACCCCATCCTCCGCCAGCTCCAGAATGGTGCGCCGGACGGAACCCTTCCACAACTGGCTGTCGCCGTGCTGGATCTGGCGGCGGCGCTCCCGGTGCTGGAAATCTTCCTCAACGATATTGTTGAGGATGTAGAACGTGTTGAAGGCGCGGATAACCTGTTCCAGCATGTCCACATCCAGGCTGTCGATGAAGGTCATCAGCTCCTGGCGCAGGGCGGGGTCATTGCTTTTGCGCAGGCCGATGTAGCCACGGCGCAGTTTTTCCACGGTTTCGTAAACGGCTTCACCTTCCTGTTCACGAATGATTTCTCCCAGCAGTTCCCCGAACTGACGGATATTTTCCTGTAGTTTGGCAACGTCGAATGGCTTGTTTGTCATGGCGCTCTACTGTTTGTGGGGTGGCAAGGGTCATGCACGGCGATAACGTGCAGGTCATGAAACTATGCAAGAATGAGGCCGCCAGTATGCCTGATCCCCCTCGGGTCGGCAAAAAGGCATGAAAATTATGTCATCCCGAGTTTTTTGTGCATTGCAGCAAAAAAGTTGTTGACAGCATTTTCTGAAGGCGTTATTGTGCACTGCATCAAATGCTGCAAAGCACAAGAGATACCGCAACACTAGGAGATTGATTATGCAGAACGAAATGATGAACATCATGAAGCAATTCAGCGACAGCGCCCTGGCTTCTGCCAAAAAGATCGGCGACCTGAACCTGAAAACCTTCGAAACTCTGGCGACCAAACAGGCAGAACTGGTTAAGTCCTGCGTTGAAATGGGCACCAAGAATGCAGAAGCGGCCACCAAGGTGAAAGACCTGAACGAACTGACTGCCCTGCAACAGGAAGTGACCCGCGCTTGTGGCGAAAAATGGGTTGCCAACATGCGTGAAGCCACTGAAATGCTGACTTCTGTGCGTGACGAACTGACCGCCATCATGGAAGAAGCCGCCAAGTACACTCAGGAAAAAGCTGAACAGGCTGTAGAAGCCGGTAAGAAAGCTGCCACTGCTGCGGTTGAAAAAACTACTGAAGCAGTCGAAAAAGCCACTGCTGAAGTGGTTGAAATGACCAAAGAAGCAGCTGAAAAAACCGTCGAAGTCACCAAGAAAGCTGCTGCCAAAGCCAAAGACGCCTAATTGTAAAAAAGTTTAGTCGGCAGTGGGCCGGGGTGTAACTCCTCCTCTCCTCTCTCTAGCTACCCGGCTCACTTATCCTCCATTGCCCGCTCTCTTGGCGGGCAATTTTTTTTGAAGCTCCTCTTTCCCTTCCGCCATCTTCCAACTTACAGGCTTGGCTCTTGAGGCTGCCGTGCTGACGGCTGCTTGTCAGGTTGTTGCGCTTTGGGGTTGTAATTCAACAGGCAGTCATTTTTGCCGTCATCCCGCCCGATTTTGTAAAACAGCGCCAACGCCGAAGCCATCGCCACGCCTGCCAGCGTCTGCAAAAAGCCGAATCCGTTGATCAGGTTGGCCAGCACGGAAAACACGCCGATGCCAGCGAAAACATAAAGGGTAAGGCGAAGCAAAGCTTGTGATGACATGGATAAGCCCCCGCAGTCATTTAATAGTTAATTTTATGAAATGATAACAGCAGTTGAATTGCTCAGTAAACAAGCATGTTGGCGCGGCGCAACAAGCCCCTGGGCGTCCGCTTGTGCCTTAGCGCACCCGCCACAACATCCATGTTCCTCCAGCCAAAAAGACCAGCAAAGGCAGCGTGGCGGACAACAAGGGCGGGATGCCATAGACAATGCCTACATTGCCAAGGATGCGGCTAAACAGGAAGAAGGCGATGCCGATGATGATGCCGATAAAGATCCGCTGGCCTGCCCCGGCATTGCGTTGGAAGCTGAAGACAAACGGGGCCGCAATGATCAGCATCACCAGGGTCGACAGTGGCGTGGTGAAATGTTGCCAGAAAGCTTGTTCGAAACGGTCGCTGTTCAAGTCGTTTTCGCGCTGGTGTTGGATGAACTCAGCCAGTTCCCGCGCCGCCAACTGGTTGGGCTTGACCGCAGCAATGGTGAGGACTTGTTCAGGAAGCAGGTTGTCCGCATGCTCTGTTGCAAGCTTGGTTTGTTGGATGCCATCCGGGCGGATGATCCTGTGGTTGACGCCATGCAGTAGCCAACCCTCCGCATCCCGTTCAGCACTGTCAGCATGCGTGATGTTTTCAATGCGCCCCTCGGCGGGGTTGACCGTATAAACAGAAATGCCCTCAAGCTTTTTTTCCGACCATAATTTGGCGATATTGAGGATGCGGTCGCCGTCCTTGACCCAAACGCCTTGGTCGCTGACGGCAAGCTGTTTTTGTTGCATCTGTAATTTGAAATTGTTGGCGGCCAGCTCGGTGCGGGGTGCCACCCATTCCCCCAGCACAAACACCAGCATCACCAGCGCCAGCCCCAGTTTCAGCGTCATCAGCACGATTTGGCGGATGGAAACGCCCGCCGCCCGCATCGCCGTCAATTCGCTGTTGGCGGCCAGATTGCCCAACCCCAACAGGCTGCCAATCAGGGTGGCGGTGGGGAAGTAGTCGTACAGGAATTTGGGCACACCCATCACGATGTAATAGAACGCCTGCAAGCTCCCGTAGTGGGTGTCAGGGCTGGTGTCGCCGAGTTCCCCCAAAAAGGCGAAAAACCTGTCAAGCAGCAGCAGCGCCAGCCAAGTGACCAGGATACTGGACAGGACGCTTTTCCAGATGTAACGCTCCAGGATGTTCATGCCGGTTTTCCATAATATTTGCGCAACAACCAGAAGCTGAGGCCAAGCACCGCCAAATGTATCCACCACAATCCGGGAAGGATGGGGAAACCGC
This sequence comes from Candidatus Thiothrix phosphatis, assembly GCF_035668035.1. Taxonomy (NCBI): domain Bacteria; kingdom Pseudomonadati; phylum Pseudomonadota; class Gammaproteobacteria; order Thiotrichales; family Thiotrichaceae; genus Thiothrix; species Candidatus Thiothrix phosphatis. The sequence goes on from NZ_JAYMYJ010000090.1 coordinate 56,025, forward strand.
CCCGATCCATCATGCCGCGCACCGTCGCCAGGACGCTGGCGTAGACGGCGTAGATCAGGATGGCGACCGCAATTTTGCTGTAACGCCCTTGCCGGGGGGCGGTGTAACTGAGCGGGAAAGCCAGCAACGCCAGCAGGGGGGCTGACAGGATGACAGCGATCCGCCATTGCAGTTCGGCGCGGGAAGCCGGGTCGGTCTGTTGCAACAATTGTTGGATCGGGACTGCCGCCAAGCTGTCGCCGCCCTGAAAACTGCGCAAGGGGATGCGGATGCCGTGTTCACCGAAGCGGATGATGGTCATGCCGCCCTTTTCCGGGTCAGATTCGTAACGGTAGCCGTCACTGATCTGCAATACCCGCTCCCCGGTGCCGGAATCGATGAACAGCACCGCAGACTTTGCCCAGATGACAATTTCCTTCCCGCCAGCTTTGGCGCGGATGAAAAAGCGCTCCATCACCGTGTGGCTGGGGTCAATGCTTTCTGCCAATGCCGTGTAATTGCGTTCCTCCGTGCCGGAACTGACGAACTCACCAGGCGGGATGCCAGCCGCTTCCGGACGCTCATTGATTTCGCGGCGCAGCTCCAGGTTGCTGGCTTCCAGCCACGGCGACACAAAGATGACCAGCACGCCCAGCAACAGGGTCAAGGGCAGCACGAAACTGAAAATGGCGCGGTAAAAATGGCGCGGCGCGACACCTGCCGCCCGTAACGCCGCCATTTCCGAATCCCGGTACAGGCGGCTGAACGCCAGCATCATGCCGATCAGCAACGCCACCGGCACCAGACGGATCAATTGTTTCAGCGAACCGAACCACAACAGGCTGCCGACCAGGTCAGCGGGCAAGTTGCCGGTGCTCGCATCCGCCAGCAGGCGCACGAACGTGTTGCCGACAATGATCAGCGTCAGCACCAGCAGGGTGGCGATGAAGCTGAGGGCGATTTCCTTGAACAGGTAGCGGTTGATGATCATGGTGTCGGCCTGGGTGCGGGTTTGCGCCATCTCAGGCGGAGGGCGGCGATACAGGAACCGGCTGAAGCCGCCGCGATCGCCATTTGCAGCCAGAACGCCTGCGGATAGCCGCTATCCAGCCAAAACAGCAGTAAGGCAAACAGCAAAAATAACCCCGCCAGCGTTTGTTGCCCACCAGATGTGGCAGGCCAGCGCCAGTGGTTCGCCAGCTTCCACCCCACCCAAGCTGAAAACCAGCCGCAAGCAGCGCCAGCGGCGACATCCATCGGCCAATGCGCGCCGACCGCGATCCGGCTGCAACCGACCAGCAAGGCGGCGCAGTAGAGCAGGGCGGTCAGGCGTCCCCGCTGCAACACCAGCGCGTAGACGCCCGCCACCACAAACGCAGCGGTGGTGTGCCCGGAAGGGAAGCTGAACGTTTGCAGCTCAATTCCGGCGACATGCACTTGTTGGCCCAAGACCGCCAGCGGCCTCTCCATCGCCAGCAGGGGTTTCAGGCTGCGGGTAAGCAGGGTGGCGACCAGCCCCGCCAGCAACCCGGTTGGCAGCAATTGCGGGTGGCGGAAGGCCAGCAGCCCCAACAGGGCCAGCGACGCCAGCGCATCGCCCAGCAGCGTGATGTTTTCCCAAACGGCATCCGGCCATAGCGCAAACCATTGTTGCAGGTGCAGGAACAGGGCGGTATTGAGGCCGAACCCCCCGATGGTGGCGGCCAATAGCAGCATCAGCAATACGGGCACGCCGATGGTTTCCAGTTCATCCCTCATGGCGCTTTCACCCGCTTGGCCAGCACCAGCCCGCCGCGCTTGAACACGACGATGTAATTTTCCGCCGGTTGCAGATGGCCTTCTTTTGAGAAGGCATATTCCCCTACCGCTGGCGCGCGCCGTGGCGTAATGGCCTCACGGTAAACGGTGAAGCTCGGCATGTTGACCCCATCCATGACGATGGTGGAGCCGCTGAGATTGCTGTTGGCGAAGCGTGCCGCATCTTTCACCGCCGCTTGCTGGGTGTAGCCCGCCACTGGAATCAGGATGCTGCTGAGGAACAGCGTTTGCAGGATGGCGGCCCCTATCAGGCGCAAATGGTTTGGCGTTTTCGGCCACAGCAGCAGCGCCAACAGCGCCAGCAGGTAAATGGCCGTCGCCGGGCGGTAATAGGCTCCCGTGATTGTCTGGAACTGCGCCAGCAGGCCCTGGAAATAGGGCGCAGGGTTTTGCGCAACGGCGTATGCCAACAATTCCGGCAGGAACAGCAGGACGCCAGCGATCAGGATGGCGGGCACCAACGCCAGCCAGCGGTTGGGGTTTTCCCCGCAGTGTTTCGCCAGCAGCAGCAGCAAAGGCGTTGCGCCGTACAGCAGGTAATGCGGCAGTTGGGTGCTGGACAAGGAAAAGAATACGAACACAAACAGGAACCAGAACCACAGAAAGCGGCTGAACTGCGCCGCCGCCAACTCCGTCGCTGTTGCGGCTGGCGGCTTTCCCTTGCGCAGCAGGGAGGAAAACAGCGGGATCAGCAAGCCGCTGAACGGCAGCAACATGAAGGGCAGCGCGACAAGGTAATACCAGAGTTGCCCGCCATGACCTTCCATCGTGTCGGAAAAACGGCTGACATTGTGCTTGAAGAAAAAGCCGTCGATAAACGCCTGCCCTTGCGCCAGGTATTCCAGGATGTACCAAGGTGCCGCCACCGCCAGGAACACCGTCAGCCCGAATGGGCTGAAAACGGTTTGCAGCCAGCTTTTCCACTGGCCGTTGCTGACATACAGGAATGCGCTGGCCACCAGGGGAATGGCGACCGCCACCGGCCCCTTGCACAGGAACCCCAGCCCCAGCCAGAAAAAGACCCGGAACAACAGCATGCGGGTAGGCTGTTCCCAATAACGCCAGATGTCGAACAGGGCAAGCGCAATCAGCAGATCCAGCAGGGCGTCGGCGATCGCTGCCCGCCCGATGAGCACGATCATGGCGGAAGTGGCCACCATCACGGCGGCGAGGATGGCGTTGCGCCGGGGCATGCGCGGCTTGGCGAAATAGTATGTCGCCATGACCCAGGCGCTCGCCGCCAGTGCTGACGGTAGCCGCAGGCTCCATTCGTGCAGGCCGAACGCCGTCACGCTCAACGCCTGTAGCCAGTAAATCAGGATCGGCTTGTCAAAGCGTGGTTCGCCGTTGAGGAAGGTGGTGATGAAATCGTGGCGCTGGAGCATTTCCCAGGTCGCCGCGCTGAAGGCGCCTTCATCCAGGTCGAACAGGGCGGGTGCCCCCAATTGCCAGAAAAAGGCGAGCAACACCAGTGGCAGCAGGAAACCATCGCCGCTTTGCAACAGCCAGTGGCGCAGCCCGGCGGCGGCACGCATCAGGTGGACTGCTTCCAGCCATGCGCCGCGTTGTCTTCCCTTGGCGCACGGATGACGTAGGCGTTGCGGCTGGAGGATTCAAAGTAAACCCGCGCCAGCAGTTCCGCAATAATGCCGGTGGTCAGGAACTGGATGGAGGTGATCATCAGCATGACCCCCGCCAGCAGCAGCGGCCTGCCGCCGATGTCATGGCCGAGGATGAATTTGTCCATGCCCAGCCAGCTCAGGATCAACGAGCCGATCAGCCCGAACGCCAGCCCGATGGTGCCGAACAGGTGTCCGGGGCGCGCCCGGAAACGCATGAAGAACCACATGAACAACAGGTCGATGATCACCCGGAAAGTGCGTGAAATGCCGTATTTGGATTCCCCGCTGAGGCGTTCATTGTGGTTGACCACCCGTTCGCCGATGCGGGACGGCGGCACGGCGGTGGCGACCCAGGCTGGGATGAAACGGTGCATTTCACCATACAGCCGCACCTTTTCCATCACCGAAGCACGGTAGACCTTGAGGCTACAGCCATAGTCGTGCAGGTAAACGCCGGTGACCTTGCGGATCAGGCGGTTGGCGATGCGGGAAGGGATCTTGCGCAGCACCAGCGTGTCCTTGCGGTTTTTGCGCCAGCCGACCAGCAAATCCAGGTCGCGTTCCTGTAATTCCTGCAACATGGCGGGGATGTCGTTGGGGTCGTTTTGCAGGTCGCCGTCCAGCGTCACCAGCAGGGAGCCGCGCGATTGGTCAATGCCTGCCTGCATGGCGGCGGTCTGGCCAAAATTACGCTGTAATTCCACCACGTGGATATGGTTGCCGGATTTAGTGGAAGCCTCGTGCAAACGTTGTAGCGTGTGGTCGGAGCTGCCATCGTCCACCAGCACCATTTCCCATGGATAGGCCATATTTTCCAACGCTTGGGTCACCCGCTCCACCAGGGGCAGGACATTATCCTCCTCGTTATAGAACGGCACGATGATACTGACGCTATCAGCATAATTTGTCATTAATTCATTATCCGGTTCGGTTACAATGCTGCGCTGGATTATACGTTAAAGCAGGTAAAGGATGACAGAACAGAGCAATACATCCGGCCAGCGTTGGCAAGTGGCGCTTTCGTGGCTGGTGCTGATCCTGTTTGTCGCAGGGGTGGAATACTGGATCGGCTGGAAAAGCGTGCTGGAGCCATGGCTGGCGTTCAGTTGGGCGCAGGGCTTGATCGCGCTGGCCTTGCTGGTGTTGAGCTACGCCTTGCGGGCATGGCGGATGTACGATTATTTCCCACAATTCCTGACCGGGCGCTGGCTGCAAACCTGGCGGCTGATGCTGATACACAATGCGCTCAATAACCTGCTGCCAGCCCGTACTGGCGAGATCAGTTTCCCTGTGTTGATGAAGCGTTATTTCAACGTGGCGTATGCGCATTCGGTGTCGGCGCTGCTGTGGTTCCGGGCGCTGGATTTGCACGCCATCCTGACGTTTGCGGTGTTCCCCTTGCTGATTGCGACCCGGCTGCGGGTGATCGCGTGGCCGTTGCTGTTGGTGTGGATGTTGCTGCCCATTTTGGTGTATGTGCTGCGCAACCGGATTGAAATCAGCCTTGCGGGCAAGGATGGCAAGTTCAGCGAGGTCATGCAGCAGGCCCTATACGGCCTGCCGGACAGCTGGGGGGCGTTCTGGCGCAGCTGGGCGATGACTTGGGCGAACTGGCTGGTGAAGCTGGTGACGCTGGCCTGGTTGTTGGGGCAATTCGTGCCTGATGCGAGCGGGAACCTGTTGCTGACCAGCGTGGTGACAGGGGAGCTGACCAGCGTGTTGCCTATCCATGCGCCGGGCGGTTTCGGCACCTATGAAGCCGGTGTGCTGGCTCCGCTGTCACGTATCATTGAGGTGAAGCAGGCGGCCATGGGCGCGGTGAATCTGCACCTGTTCGTGCTGGGTTCCTCGCTGGTGGGGGCGGTGATCGGTTGGATGATCCCATTGAAAGACAGGCAAAATGTTTGAACAGTGGCGAGGGCGGCAGGCTGGCGGGATGGCCATTTTGCTGCTGGGATTGCTGGTTATTACGGCTTACCGTGCTTGGGTGGTGGCGACTGGCGGGCTGAACTTGTATGTGGATGAGGCACAGTATTGGTATTGGGCGCAAACCCTGGATTGGGGGTACTACTCCAAGCCGCCGATGATCGCCGCCATTATTGCCGCCACCACCAGCGTGTGCGGCGATAGCGAGTTTTGCGTGCGTGCAGGCAGCCTGCTGTTTTATCCGCTGAGTACGTTGACGTTGTTCTTGCTGGCCAGGCGCTTGTTTGATGCGCGGGTGGCGTTGCTGGCAGCGTTGCTGTTCATCACCCTGCCGTCGGTGAGCCTGTCTTCCTCCCTGATTTCCACCGATGTGGCGCTGTTTTTTTTCTGGACGTTGGCGTTGTACGCTTTTGTGCGCGCATTGGATAGCGACGCTTGGGGCGATTGGTTATTGCTAGGGGTTGCCTTGGGGCTGGGCATGTTGAGCAAGTACACCATGGGCGTTTTTTTTGTGTCCGCGCTGGTGTATGTGCTGGTTGCACGGCGCTTTGGCGTGCTCCTGAACCCAAGGGCGTGGGCGGCGGTGTTGGTGTCGGCGCTGGTGTTCGCGCCCAATCTGTGGTGGAACTGGCGGCATCATTTCCCGACCTTCCAGCATACCGCCGACATTGCGGCGGGCGCTGCCGGGAGTTTGCTGCATTGGGATGAGCTGGGCGAATTTGTCGGTGGGCAATTCGGCATGTTCGGCATCCTGCTGTTGCCGCTGTTGGGCTGGGCGATGCTCAGGGGGCGGATGCGGCATAAGGCCCTGTTGTTGAGCTTCACGTTGCCATTCCTGTTGATCATTGCCTTGCAGGCGCTGTTTGGCCGCGCCAACGCCAACTGGGCGGCGCCTGCTTACGTGGCGGCCACTTTGCTGGTGGCGGCGTGGTTGCAGGAACACGGGAAACTGTTCGCCACCGCCCTGGCGGCGAATATTCTGCTGGGTTTGCTGGCCTACCATCCGGCACCGCTGGATTATCTGCTCCATACCGACCTGCACAAGCGCCTCAAAGGCTGGGACATGATTGGGCGGCAATATTTGGCCATCCAGCAGCAGTATCCGGACGCCATCTTGCTTGCAGATGGCCGTGATGTGCTCAGTGAACTGGTGTATTACGCCCGTCCGCAAGGTTTGCGTGGGGTCAGCTGGAACCCGCATCAGCAGCTCCGCCACCATTACGACCTAGTGACGACGCTGGCGGACAAGACCGGCAAGGATTTCCTGTTGGTGACGCAGGGCGGGCCGCCTGCTGACATTCCGGGCTATTTCGCCAGCCTGCAAGCAGTGGGCAGCCTTCAGGCCAATATTCACCCATCCTGGCGTCTGCAATACAATGTCTACTTGCTCAGGACATTCAAGGGTTTGGCTCTGCCATGAAATTCTGGAACAAATACCCGCGCGCCTGGTTGTGGTCCAACATTGTGGCGGCTTCCACGGTGGTGTTTTGGTTTTCCAATTGGGATGTGACCATCGCGCGGTTTTTCTACGATCCGGCGACAGGGGAAGCGAAACACTGGTTGCTGGATGATTTTCCCTTGTGGAAACTGCTGTTTTACGATGGTGTCACTGTCGTGGCGACGGGCGTTTTGGTGGGGACATTGCTGGTGCTGATCGGGAGCACATTGCTGCGGCGCTGGCGGCTGCTGCGTTTGTACGCGCTGTATGTGCTGCTGGTGTTTATCCTCGGGCCGGGGCTGCTGGTCAACAGCTTGTTCAAGGATCATTGGGGCAGGCCGCGCCCCTTGCAGGTGGAACAATTGGGCGGGCAGGAACACTACGCGCCGCCGGGCTATTTTGTGGCGAATGGCCACGGGCGTTCTTTTCCCAGTGGGCACAGCTCGGTAGGGTTCGCCTTCATCGCGTTCTGGTTCCTGTTGCGCAGGCACAAACCGGCGCTGGCGAAAATGGCACTGCTGTTGTCGTTGCTGTTTGGCTGTACGATTGGCCTGACCCGGATGGCGGCGGGCGGGCACTTCCTTTCCGATGTGATGTGGTCAGGCTGGGTGGTGCTGTTTGCATCCTGGCTGCTGTATTACCCCATTATGCGGATGCCTGAACGCGAGGCCGCCCACCTGCTCCCCGGCCCCGGCAAAGCAGCCAGGGAGCAATAGGCGCACGGCGTCAGCTATTGCCCGGCAGCACTTCGATGCGGGCAATTTCCCCTTCATCATCAATGTGGATGAACAATTCAATCGGATTGCAGCAAACCTGGCAGTCTTCGTAATAGTCCTGGCTGCCGCCGGTGATGTCGACTTCGGTGGAAAACTCTGAATAGCAGTAAGGGCAGGTGATATTGGTGTGGGTTAGGGCCTGCGACATGATGACTAATCCTCCAGAAAGAGTTGGATAACCTCATTCAGGAACTGCCAGCCGATTTCTGTCGGGCGGATAAGGTCGCCGTTGAAATCCAGCAAACCGCGCTGTACAGCCTGATCCAGCCCCGCCTCCAGGTGGCTGGGCGACAGACCGGTCCGTTCGGTAAACAGGCTGGGGGAAAAGCCCTCCCGCAAGCGCAGAGCATTCAGCATGAATTCAAAGCCCAGATCCGCTGCGGTAAGCGTCTGCTCACCGGCGCGCGCCCGGCCTTGCATGGCCTGCTGCATGTATTCCGCAGGTTGCCGGTATTTGTGATAGCGGATGACGTTGGCTTCAGCAGGATTTGTTATTTTGCCGTGCGCGCCAGCGCCTATAGCAGCATAGTCACCAAATTCCCAGTAGTTCCGGTTATGCCTGCATTTGAAACCCGGTCTGGCATAGGCGGAAACTTCGTATTGAGTATAACATGACAATTTGATTAATTGTTGACCTGCAAACTGCATTTCTGCGATTAAATCGTCATCTGGCAGCTGGGGTGGCTGTTTATGGAACAGCGTATTGGGTTCAAGGGTGAGCTGATACCACGACAAGTGGGTGGGGGCGAGCGCCACTGCCTGTTGCAAGTCCTGTAGCGCTTCCTCTAGCGTCTGTTGCGGCAGGCCGAACATCAGGTCGAGGTTGAAGTTGTCGAAACCGGCGGCGCGGGCGATGTCAGCGGCGCGCAAGGCTTCCCCCCGGTCATGCACCCGCCCCAATGCCTGCAAATGCTGCGGGTTGAAGCTCTGGATGCCGACTGACAGGCGGTTGACGCCCGCTTCCCGGAAACCCCGGAATTTTTCCTGCTCAAAGGTGCCGGGGTTGGCTTCCAGGGTGACTTCGATATTGGGGCGGAATGGCAGCAGGGCGCGGACGCCATTGAGCAGCGCGTCGATGCTTTCCGCCGCCAGCAGGCTGGGGGTGCCGCCGCCGATGAAGATGGATTCCAGCCTGCGCCCCCAGATGTGCGGCAATTCGCTGGCAAGGTCGGCCAGCAGCGCCTGCACGTATGCCTGTTCCGGCACATTGGCGGGCGCGTTGTGCGAATTGAAGTCGCAATAGGGGCATTTGCGGATGCACCAGGGGATGTGGATATAAAGGGAAAGGGGGATATGGGTCATGCTTTTTTATACACGGGTCAAGGGAAGTCGGCTATTATTCTGCCTGAATTTACAGTGAAAATAGGTGGTTATGCTATGTCTGACATTTCAAAGTACAACAATGTGCAGGTCGCACTACATTGGCTTACGGCTCTCCTGATTGTGTTTTCCCTGCTCATGGGAATGTTCGTGCTGGAGGCGACGCCCAACAGCGACCCGGCGAAAGTGACGGCCCTGCGGGGCCATATGTTGTTCGGCGGCCTCATCCTGCTGCTGACGCTGGCGCGGATTGTCTGGCGGCGCATCAGCCCGCAGCCGCCGCATGCAACGACCGGCAACCCCATGCTGGACAAACTGGGCGTCGCCGCCCACTACGCCTTGAATATCCTGGCCCTGCTGACGGCCTTGAGCGGCATTGGCATCGCCATCATGGCCGGGCTGCCGGAGATTGTCTTTAATGGGCAGGGCGCGCTGCCGGAAACATTTTCTGTCTACCCGCCACGGATTGTGCACGGCATCCTCACCAAATTGCTGTTGCTTCTGGTTGTCCTGCATGTGCTGGCCGGTTTCTATCACCAGTTCGTGTTGAAAGACCGCTTGTTTGGACGCATGTCATTCCGCAAGTGAGCTCCGGAATTGTATAGACTGGCCGGGTGATAATGAAATAAAGAAACCATGCAACGCGCTTACGACATTCTCAGGCAAACCTACGGCTACGCCGATTTTCGCCTCAACCAGCGGGACATCATCGGCTCCCTGCTGCAAGGCCGCGATGTGCTGGCGCTGATGCCGACCGGCGGCGGCAAGTCGCTGTGCTACCAGATTCCGGCGTTGGCGCGTGATGGCGTGGGCGTGGTGGTTTCCCCGCTGATCGCGCTGATGCAGGATCAGGTCGACGCCCTGCAACAACTCGGCATCCGCGCCGCTTTCCTCAACTCTTCCCTGGACTATGGCGCGGCGGCGCAGGTGGAGCGCGAGCTGCTGGCTGGCGCTCTCGACCTGCTCTACGTTGCGCCCGAACGCCTCCTCAGCGACAAGATGCTCTCCTTGCTGGAACGCCTGCGCGGCGGTGGCGGCATCGCCTTGTTCGCCATCGACGAAGCTCATTGCGTGTCGCAATGGGGGCATGATTTCCGCCCGGAATACCAGCAGTTGTCAGTGCTGGCGGAACGTTTCCCCGGCATCCCGCGCATTGCGCTGACGGCTACGGCGGATCAGCGTACCCGGCAGGAAATTACCCAGCAGCTACGCCTGCAAGACGCCGACATTTACATCAACAGTTTCGACCGCCCCAATATCCATTACACCATCCAGCAGGGGCAGAACGCCCGCCAGCAATTGTGGCGTTTCTTGCAGGACAACCATCCGCAGGACGCCGGGATCGTCTACTGCCTGTCGCGCAAAAAGGTGGAGGAGACCGCCGCCTGGCTCAGTGGGCAAGGCCGGGTGGCACTGCCTTACCATGCCGGGATGAATGCGGAAACCCGCCGCGAACACCAGCAACGTTTCCTGCGCGAAGACGGCGTGATTGTCGTCGCCACCATTGCTTTCGGCATGGGCATCGACAAGCCGGATGTGCGTTTCGTCGCCCACCTCAACTTGCCCAAAAGCATCGAAGCCTACTACCAGGAAACCGGGCGCGCCGGGCGTGACGGCCAGCCCTCCAACGCTTGGATGGCTTACGGCTTGCAGGATGTGATCATGCTGCGGCAGATGATGCAGGAATCCACCGCCAGCGAGCAGCAAAAGCGCGTCGAACACCACAAGCTGCAAGCCATGCTCGCCCTGTGCGAAATGACCGCCTGCCGCCGTCAGGCGCTGCTGGAATATTTCGGCGAAAGCGCGCCCGAACCCTGTGGCAACTGCGACAATTGTCAGCATCCGCCAGAAATGTGGGAGGCGTCAACCGCCGCGCAAAAGGCGCTGTCCTGCGTCTACCGCACCGGGCAGCGCTTCGGCGTCAATTACGTGGTTGACGTGTTGCTGGGCAAGGAGGATGACCGTATCCGCCAGTTCGGCCACGACCAGCTTTCCACTTACGGCATTGGTGTGGGGCATTCGCAGGCGGATTGGCGCAATATTTTCCGCCAGTTGATTGCGCTCGGCTATCTGAGCGTGGATGTGGAGGGCCATGGCGGCTTGCGCCTGACCGACAAATCCCGTCCGCTGCTGCGGGGCGAGGCGGAACTGCATTTGCGCAAGGAGCAGAAGCCCGAACGCATCCGCCAGGAACGTAACCGGACGGAGCGGGCGGCTAAATCCGTAGCGCAGCGTGACACCCTGCCCGCCGCCGCGTTGGCGCTGTTCGAGGCATTGCGCAACCTGCGCAAACGGCTGGCCGAGGAACAAGGCGTGCCGCCCTACATCATTTTCCACGACGCCACCTTGCTGCACATGGCCAACGGACGCCCGCAAACGCTGGAGGCCATGCGCGGCATCCCCGGCATCGGGCAGCGCAAGCTGGAGCAGTACGGGCAGGCGTTTTTGGACGTGGTGCTGGGGGAGGCGGGCTAATGCCGTGCTATACTGAACGCCATCTGTGGCGCGGTTGATGGTGAGTTAGAACCCTATCCTTTGATGGCAGCAAACAGGCTATCGACGGAATAAGATTGCTGCCACGCTTGGCGGTCTAGTGTGTAGTTGCCGTGGCCTTTGTCGTATTGCTGCATGAAGCGGATTAGCCCGACTACGCCAAGGCTATTGCGCAGGGCTTGGAGTGCTTGCCGCTGGATTTCTTGTTCGGTTTGATAGGTTCTGGTGATGCTCATGGTAATACCTCTTCTAGCCAGGGTAACGGGTTGACTACCTTGAGGAGCAAACCCGGAATCTGTTGTGCTTTTTTGCGGAACTTGTCGTCTGTTGTCAGGAAAACATCCACTTTTCCTAGTGCGCTTGCCAAATGCAAGGCGTCAAATGCCTGCAAGCCTGCGGCTGCGTAGGCATTTGCCTGCTGGCGGATGGCCTCAGTCAGGGGAATGGATTCGACCGATAATTTGCCTATCAGTTGCAGGATATGGCTACGTTGCATATCCGGCGCGTTATTGATTTCAAAAGCCAGCACGTCACTGCTGACCAACGCCCAGGTCCCTTCTTCACATAACGAAAGGATGGTTTTGACCGCCTCGGCTTCCAGATGGATACGCGGGTCGGACTGGTCATCAAATGGCCTATTCAGACAACAGTTGTCAAGATATAGCTTCATGATGGCCAGTATATCAGAGAAAACAACGAACTGAGGTTAATGGTTTCTTAATCCCCCAACCCCTCCAGCAACAACACCAACTCAGCCGCCGACTGATACTGCAAACTTTCATCCTCCGCCAAAGCCAAATCCCGCTCCCCGGCAAGAATGGCTTGCAGCTTGTGCAGGAAGTTTTTGTTGTCCTGTGCTGGATTGGCGGGTACATGCGCAATCAGACGAACGCATCATCAGCGCTTGCGTGTGAAATGAAAATGTGTCGCCCCGACATTTCCAGCCCCTGTATGCAGAAATTGACGGCAGTATTGCAGAGCGCATCTGTCCGTCACCCTGCCGTAAATCCAAACAACAGTAGGGCAGGCGCAACATCAATGTCATAATAAAAATACTTCCGTTGGTAGAAAGCATTGCCGGTCTACCTTGAAATTACGCTATCGCCGCCCGTAACAGCGGCTTTTAAATTGGGACAATAATTAATGATGAACAACACACCCTTGTTACTCACGTTTGCCGATTACCTGCCGCAGGCGCAGCAGTTGGCGGACAGGCTCAACTGGCCGCTGGCCGAGGTGGGCGTCCACCGCTTTCCCGATGGGGAATGCCGTTTGCTGTTGCCCGAATCGCTGCCTGCGCAGGTGATTTTTTGCCGCAGCCTTGACCACCCCAATGGCAAGCTGGTGGAACTGCTGCTGGCGGCGGCGGGCGCGCGCGAACTGGGCGCGCAGACCTTGACGCTGGTCGCGCCTTACCTGTGTTACATGCGCCAGGACAAGGCATTCCACCCTGGCGAAGTGGTCAGCCAGCAGCATATCGGCAAATTGCTGGCGCAGTCGTTCGAGCGGGTGATCACGGTGGATGCGCATTTGCACCGCATTTCCCATTTGTCGGAAGCGGTGCCGCTGGAGCACGCCATCAATCTGACGGCCACCGTGCCAATCGGTGCGTTTCTGGCCGGAAAAGTGGAAAACCCGTTGCTGGTCGGGCCGGACGAGGAGTCGGCGCAATGGGTGGAGGCGATCGCCAGATTGCATCAGTTGGACTGCGTGTGCGCGCGCAAGCAGCGTTTCGGCGACCGGGAGGTGCGCATCACCCTGCCGGAAGGCGATTGGCGCGGGCGCAACGTGGTGCTGGTGGATGATGTCGCCAGCTCCGGGCGCACGCTGGAAGTCGCGGCGCAACTGTTGCAGGCACATCAGCCCGCGTCGATGTCGGTATTGGTGACGCATGCGCTGTTCGTCGAGGATGCGCTGGAGCGCTTGCGCAGCGTCGGGGTTGGGAATGTCTGGAGTTGCGACAGCGTCACGCATGCGAGCAATGGTGTGCCGTTGGCGGGGCTGTTGGCGGAGGCATTGCGGCAAGCCTGACGCCGGGGCAGCAACAGACGTGACGGCAAGTAGCGCCAAGCGCGACAGGTGAAAGCTTCCTTGCCACCCCAGTGAATTTGCGCCAGTATCAAAAATAATAATGGATTGGGGAATTAGTATGCATCCTGCCGCATTCGCTGTCATTGCCGCGCTCATGACAAGCGTCGCCTACCTGGTTACCGGGTATGACGATGAATGGATCAGTATCGTCATGGCGGCTTGCATCGGCTACCTGTGGGGTAAGGCCAACCGCACCGCAAAGGCGCTGGAACAATTGCGCGCCGCCATGGCGAAGGATTGGGAACAGCGTCAGGCAGCCGTCAGCAAGCAGGCCGAAGTGACTGTGCCGCGCCCCGTCGCCGCCATCGAACCGCCACTTGCGCCGCCGCCAGATGAACCATTGCCCATACCCAAGCCAGCGCCGAAGCTGCCGTCGGAAAGGCCACGCAGCATTCCGGAAGAACGCCTTCCACCCGCCCAGCCAGAGCCTGCCTTGCCAGAACCTTCCTTCCTGGAGGATGCCGTCTTTCGCTACATCAAGGCGTATTTCACCGGCGGCAACCTGTTTGTGCGCATTGGCATCCTGGTGCTGTTTCTGGGCGTTTCCTTCCTGTTGAAATATGTATCCGATCAGGGCTTGTTGCCGATTGAATACCGCTTGGCCGGGGTCGCCGCTGGAGCCATTTTCCTGCTGGGGCTGGGCTGGCGTTTGCGGGAGAAAAAAGCGGTTTACGCGCTGCTTTTGCAAGGCGCTGGCATTGGTGTGCTGTATCTGGATGTGTTCGCCGCTTTCAGCCTGTATAGCCTGATGCCGCCACTGCCTGCTTTCGGCTTGCTGTTTGTGGTCAGTATGCTGGCGGCGGCGCTGGCGGTGTTGCAGGATGCGCGTTCATTGGCGGTGCTGGGTTTCAGTGGCGGCTTTCTTGCGCCGATTCTGGCTTCCAGCGGTTCGGGCAATTATATCGGCCTGTTTAGCTATTACGCGGTGCTGAATGTCGCCATTGCGGTGATTGCCTGGTTCAAGACATGGCGGCCGCTGAATCTGCTGGGTTTCGCCTTTACCTTTGTGATTGGGGTTGCGTGGGGGGCGTTTGATTATTCCCCGGAAAAATTCGCTACCACCGAGCCATTCCTGGTGTTTTTCTTCCTGCTGTATGTCGGGATTGCGGTGTTGTATGCGTTGCGCCAGCCGCCGAATCTGAAAGGTTATGTGGATGGCTCCCTGCTGTTTGGGGTGCCGCTGGCAACCGCTGGGCTGCAATACGGCATGGTGCGGGAGATGCCTTACGGGGTGGCGCTGTCCGCTTTCTGCATGGGCGTGTTTTACGTGCTGCTGAGCCGTTTTGTGTGGCAACGCAAGGGCGATGCGCTGCGTCTGCTGGCGGAAGCATTTCTGGCGCTGGGGGTGATTTTTACTTCGCTGGCGATTCCGTTTGCGCTGGCTCCGACTCATACGGCGGCGGCCTGGGCGTTGGAAGGCATGGGGATGCTGTGGCTGGGTACGCGCCAGAACCGCTTGTCAGTGCGGGCTTTCGGAATGCTGCTGCAATTGGGCGCTGCCATGTTCGTCAGTTATTACCTGCTGGAGAATCTGGCGACGGCAGATTTTCGGCATCAATACGTTTTCCTCAATGCCAGTTTTATCAGCACCAGCCTGATGGCGATAGCGGGCGTGGGTTCGGCGTGGTTGCTGCATCAGGATTTCGATGGGCGTAAATCCTGGGAAGTGGCGCTCAGCCCGGCTTTCCTGCTGTGGGGGCTGGGCTGGCTGTACGGCGGCTTTTTCATCGAGTTCACCACGCATCTGGATACGGGCTGGTTGCCCGCGAACCTGCTGCTATTGTCCGCAGCGGTCAGTTTCGGGTTTGGCGTTTGGGCGCTGCGGACACGCTGGACGCATGCCCTGTGGGTGGCGCTGGCCTTGCTGGCGGTCATGTTCCTGCTGGCTTTGCCGGTGCTGGATCAGCCTTCGCAGCACGGTGGGTGGGTGGCGTGGCCGCTGGCCTTTGCCGTGCTTTACAGCCTGTTGTTCCGGCTGGATCAGAACGAAGATTTTGGTATCCGTGAATCGCTGCTTAAGGGCTGGCATAGCGCCGCTTTCCTGCTGCTGGTGGCTTTGTTGACGCTGGATGGGTGGGCGCACCTGCAAACCTTGCTGGGGCGGGATGCATTCCTGGCGGATGTGTGGATGGCGGCGTCAGCGCTGGCGGGTTTGTGGTGGTTGCTGCGGGCGCATCACTGGCCGCTTTCCCGCCATCTGGGCAGTTATCGGCAACAGGCTGGCTCGGTGCTGGCGGCTTATCTGTTGTTGTGGAGTTTGCACGCTATCATTTCTGCGCAGGCTGTCAGCCCGTTGCCGTGGTTGCCGCTGCTGAATCCGCTGGATATTGCCACCGGTATCATTGCCCTGAGCCTGTTCTACTGGTGGCGGGTTAATCGGGATGTTCCGCCTTTGTCGAATTTGCCTGCCGGGCAGTTGCTGATCGGCGTGGCTGGTTTGGGGTTCCTGTGGCTGAATATGACGCTGTTCCGGGTGGCGCATTATGTGTGGGGGATTCCGTTCCAGTTGGAAACCCTGCTGGCGAACAGTTTTGTGCAAACGGCGCTGTCGGTGTTGTGGGCGCTCAGTGGCGTGTTGGTCACCGTACTTGCCAGCCGTAAGCAACAGCGCAAACTGTGGATTGCCGGTGGCGTATTGCTGGGGATTGTGGTGCTTAAACTGTTCCTGGTGGATTTGTCGCAACAGGGCAATCTGGCGCGGATTTTGTCCTTCCTGATTGTGGGCGGGTTGTTGGTGAGCATCGGTTACTTTGCGCCATTGCCCGGCGACAACAAAAACGCAAAAAACGCAGAGGTTCCCCATGAAGCGTAAAACTGGATGGTTGTTGCTCATGCTGCTGGTAGGCAACGCCTGGGCGCAGGGTCTGACACCGCAGGATTTTGCCTTTGGCGCAAACTTTGCCGAAGGGCAGTCTTCGCTGCGGCAGGCGACTTTGCCTGCTGCCGTACTGGCGCATATCCAGCATCCGGACTTTGCCGATGTGCGTGTGTTCAATGCCGATGGCGTCAGCGTGCCGTTTGCAATCCGTAGCCTTGAGCAGGCAAGCCAGCAGCAGGAGGAAAAGCCGCTGCCATTCTTTCCGCTGGAGCCGGATAAAACCGCCAGCCCCGCCGAAATCAAGCTGGAATTGCAGCAGTTTGGCGACGAGCAGCATTTATGGATTGATACCAGCAAGCAAGAAGCGCCGCCCTCCCGCCAGCCAGTAACGCAATACATTATCCGCAACGCTGCGCCGCAGGCTGGTTCCCTATGTCAGCTAAGGCTGGACTGGCGACAATCCGCCGCCAACCGGGTGCTGCCTTTTACGCTGGAAACCAGTCAGGATCTGGATCACTGGGAGACGCTGGCTTCCTTGAGCGTATCGCGTCTGCAACACGCTGGGGCCAGCCTGGAAAACCGGCAGGTCGGGATTCCCTGCACTGATGCCACCTACCTGCGTTTGGGCTGGCAACAGCCGCAGGCCGATGTGGTGCTGACCGAGGTGCAAGGTGTTTACAGCCAGCAGGTGCAGCAAAAGTCCGATTGGTTAACGCTGGATCGGCAGGCCGTTGTCGTGGCGGGGAAGGGTGCTGAATGGCGCTTCGATAATCCGGGCATACTTCCCATCAGCCAGATCCGCCTGAAGCCGCCAGCCAGTGGGCTGATGTATAGCGGTAGTGTGTATTCCCGTGCAGCGCAACAGCCGGGGGAAAAAGAACAGTGGCAATATCGCGGCAGCCTCAGTCAGTATCGGCTCACACTGGATAATACCGAGGTGCGAAGCGCGCCTGATGGCTTGGTGGTTTCACGCGATCCGTTCTGGAAAATCAGCCTGGACAATGCCTCCGCCACGCAGTCTGGCAACCTGCCTGAAATCAGTCTCGGCTGGCAGCCGGACACTGTGTTGTTCCTGGCGCAGGGCAAGCCGCCTTTCACGTTGGCTTATGGCAATCCAGCCATTAGCGAAGGCGCGCAGGGCAATCTGGAGGATGCTGTGCGGGAGCTGCAACGGCGTGGTTTGCAGCCTGAACAAGTCAGTTTGGGTGAAGCGCATCCGCTGGGGGATATTGAGCTACATCCGAACCCTTTTCCCTGGAAATTGCTCGCCATGTGGCTGGTGCTGATTGGCGGTACGCTGCTGATGGCGTATATGGCTTACAACCTGTACCGGCAAATGGATAAGCAAACATGAGCCAGTTCCCAGCGCATCCAGAAAGTATTTAGCTGAAAAATCCTTCTCAGGCAGGTACAAAGCGCAGGGCCACACCATTGATGCAGTGGCGCTTGCCGGTTGGTTGCGGGCCGTCATCAAACACATGCCCTAAATGGCCGCCACAACGTCGGCAATGCACCTCGGTACGCAACATGAATAAAGAGCGGTCTTCCTCGGTGCCCACAGCTTCATCCCGTGCAGCATAAAAACTGGGCCAGCCGGTACCGCTGTCATACTTGGTGCTGGAGTCATACAACGGCAGGTCGCAGGCGGCGCAATGAAACACGCCGGTACGTTTTTCGTGCAGCAGTGGGCTGCTGAAAGGCGTTTCTGTGCCCTGCTCACGCATAATAGAAAACTGTTGCGGCGTCAGCAGTTTGCGCCACTCTTCCAGCGTATGCTGAATCTCAAAGCTTTCCGTCTCAGCGGCCTGCAAGGGCTTCGAATGCAAAACCAGACGGCTGATGCCATAGCCGCTTCCTGCCACCAAACCCAGCGTCAGGGCGTGTTTGAGGAAGTCCCGGCGGGCAGGGGCAAGAGCCTGGGTAAAGTGTTGCTGCTGTTTCATGATCTGCTCACTTTGGCGGTTACTGATATGCGTAATACGCCCCTTGCCCGCCTATGGATGCATTATCTAAGAACCTGCTCATAATCTTTTTGGGTGTTAGACTCAAGGCATTTTTGAGCACCAGCGATGACCGACCGCTACCCCTATCCTAGCGACATCAGCCGGGAACAATTTGAAGCCATCGGTTGCCACCTGGAAAGCTTTCGCCGCCGCACCAAACCGCGCACCCATGACCTGTACGATGTTGTCTGCGGCGTGCTGTATGTCCTGAAGACCGGCAGCCAGTGGCGGGCCTTGCCACATGATTTCCCGCCCCATCACACGGTCCACACCACTTTCCGGCAATGGGCGGCCAAGCCGCATGCCGACCAGCCCAGCCTGCTGGAAACCGTGTTGGATGGCCTAGTGGCCGCCGAACGTGAAGCCGATGGGCGGGCAAAAAAACCACCTTGCTGATCGTGGATGCGCAAAGTGTGAAGGATGCCGACACCGCAGGGGCCAAAGGTTACGACGCGGGCAAGAAAGTGTCCGGCATCAAGCGGCATATCGCCGTGGACACCGGGGGGGTGCCCCATGCCGTGTCCATCACGACAGCGGATGTCAATGACCGGCAGGGTGGCTTGTTGGCCTTGTCTTGCCGGGCGGCCTGCCTCACTGGGGTGAAAAAGGCCCTGGTGGATGGTGGCGTAAGCGTTCACGCCCTCATATTAGGCATAGCAGCGATTTTGTAGTAAATTCCCACATCCCAAGCACGAGCCCTGATTACATTGTTAGCCCCAGCCAATACACTGCCGACCACCCTGGATGAAGCACATCAGTTGATCGTGCGCCAACAGGAACGGATAGCCGAGTTGGAGAAGCAGGCAGCCCGGGTCACGATGCTGGAGCAACAGGTCGAAACGCTGCAAAAGCAGCTCGAAGAACTGATCGCCAAACTGGGCAGCAGCTCGCGCAACAGCTCCAAACCGCCATCCACAGACAGCCCGGAACAACGGGCAGCCCGTCCCAAACGTAAGGGAAGTGGCCGCCCGCAGGGTGGGCAACCCGGCCATCCACGCCACGAACGGGCGTTATATCCCCCCGGACAAGTGACCCGCACCGAACAGTATTTCCCGGAAAGCACCTGCGCCTGTGGTGGGGCAGTGGCGATTGACTGGGACAACCCTTACCGCCATCAGGTGACAGACATCGCCCCACCGCCACCACCGGAGGTGACAGAGCATCAATTTTACCAGGGCGTCTGCCAATCCTGCGGCACCAAACACCACAGCCAGTGGCCGGACTGGGTTCCCAGTGGGCAAATGGGCGCGGGCGTGATCGCCTGGATTGTGGTGCTGGCGGGACAGTTTCGCCTGTCGATGCGCCAAACCCAGCTTCTGTTGTGGGAAGTGTGGCAGGTGCGCTTCAGTACCGGGGCCATCAGCAAGGCGCAAGGCAAAGCCATCCCCTGGATGGGGTCGCTGTACCGTCAGGTCGGTGAGCATGTGCGTGGGCAAGCGGTCTGCCATGCGGATGAAACCCGCCATTACCGTGGCACGGACACCTACTGGTTATGGGCCTTGGCGGACACCACCGTCACATACTTCATGACCCATTACTCACGCGGCAAGGCCGCCGCCGATGCCTTGTTGGGTAGCTTTACCGGTTATCTGGTGACAGACCACTTTAGGGAACCTCTAAAAACCTGAGACCAAACACCCGCAATCCTCACTTGACCAGTG